>NZ_JBDPMC010000005.1:0-176922 GCF_039871625.1 Micromonospora sp. B11E3
AGGGCAAGCTGGGTGGTCAGGCGCAGGTCAAGGGCGTTTCGGGTACGTGGCGGGATCTGACGGACAACGTGAACTCGATGGCGTCGAACCTGACGTCGCAGGTGCGTAACATCGCGTCCGTCACCACGGCCGTGGCGAAGGGTGACCTGTCGCAGAAGATCACGGTGGACGCCCGGGGCGAGATCCTGGAGTTGAAGTCGACGGTGAACACGATGGTGGATCAGCTGTCGTCGTTCGCCGACGAGGTGACGCGGGTGGCCCGGGAGGTGGGCACCGAGGGCAAGCTGGGTGGCCAGGCCCAGGTGCGCGGCGTCGCCGGCACCTGGCGGGATCTGACGGACAACGTGAACTCGATGGCGTCGAACCTCACGGCGCAGGTGCGCAACATCGCCCAGGTGTCCACGGCCGTGGCGAAGGGTGACCTGTCGCAGAAGATCACGGTGGACGCCCGGGGCGAGATCCTGGAGCTGAAGTCGACGGTGAACACGATGGTGGATCAGCTGTCGTCGTTCGCCGACGAGGTGACGCGGGTGGCCCGGGAGGTGGGCACCGAGGGCAAGCTGGGTGGTCAGGCGCAGGTCAAGGGCGTTTCGGGTACGTGGCGGGATCTGACGGACAACGTGAACTCGATGGCGTCGAACCTGACGTCGCAGGTGCGTAACATCGCGTCCGTCACCACCGCCGTGGCGAACGGTGACCTGTCGCAGAAGATCACGGTGGACGCGCAGGGCGAGATCCTGGAGCTGAAGAACACCGTCAACACGATGGTGGATCAGCTGTCGTCGTTCGCCGACGAGGTGACGCGGGTGGCCCGCGAGGTCGGCACCGAGGGCAAGCTGGGCGGCCAGGCGCAGGTCAAGGGCGTCTCGGGCACCTGGCGGGACCTGACCGAGAACGTCAACCAGCTCGCCTCGACGCTCACCACCCAGCTGCGGGCCATCGCCCAGGTGTCGACCTCGGTGACCCGGGGCGACCTGACCCAGCGGATCGCCGTGGAGGCGCAGGGCGAGGTCGCCGAGCTGAAGGACAACATCAACCAGATGATCGTCACCCTCCGGGAGACGACGAAGAAGAACGCCGAGCAGGGCTGGCTCGACTCGAACCTGGCCCGGATCGGCGGCCTGCTCCAGGGCCAGCGGGACCTGGGCGAGGTCTGCCGGATGATCATGCTGGAGGTGACCCCGCTGGTCGACGCGCAGCTCGGCGCGTTCTTCCTGGCCGACACCTCCGACGGCAGCATGCGGCTGCGGCTGACCGCCTCGTACGGGTACGTCGCGCGGGGCCACGACGTCACGTTCGGGCCGGGCGAGGGGCTGGTGGGGCAGACGGCGCTCTCCCGCCGGACGATCCGGGTGAGCGCCGCGCCGGACGGCCGGCTCACCCTGCGCTCCGGGCTGGCCGACACCCCGCCGGCCGACCTGGTGGTGCTGCCCGTGCAGTTCGAGGGCGAACTGCTCGGCGTGATCGAGTTCGCCAGCGTGGCCGCCTTCTCCGACCTGCACCTGACGTTCCTGGAGCGGCTGGTGCTCACCATCGGCGTGGCGGTCAACACCATCCAGGCCAACCGGCGCACCGAGGAGCTGCTGGCCCAGTCCCAGCGGCTGGCCCACGAGCTGCAGGAGCAGTCGGCCGAGCTGCAGCGCACCAACGCCGAGCTGGAGGACAAGGCCAAGCTCCTGTCGGAGCAGAAGGGCAACATCGAGACCAAGAACCGGGAGATCGAGCTGGCCCGGCTCGGCCTGGAGGAGAAGGCGCGGCAGCTCACCCGGGCCTCGGCGTACAAGTCGGAGTTCCTGGCCAACATGAGCCACGAGCTGCGTACGCCGCTGAACTCGCTGCTGCTGCTGGCCCGGCTGCTGGTGGAGAACTCGGAGCGCAACCTCACCCCGAAGCAGATCGAGTTCGCCCGGACGATCCACAGCGCCGGATCGGACCTGCTCTCGCTGATCGACGACATCCTCGACCTGTCCAAGATCGAGGCGGGCCGGATGGACGTGGAGCCCACCGAGGTCCGGTTCGCCGACATCCGCGCGTACGTCGAGCAGGCGTTCGCCCGGCTGGCCGAGGAGAAGGGCCTCGGCCTCCAGGTACGGGTGGCCGACGAGTTGCCGCCGGCGCTGGTCACCGACGCCCAGCGGTTGCAGCAGATCCTGCGTAACCTGCTCTCCAACGCGGTCAAGTTCACCGACGACGGGACGGTGACGCTGAAGATCGCGCCCGCCCCGGAGAACGCCGTGTTCGACGTGCCGGCCCTGACCAACGCCCGGCAGGTGATCGCCTTCACGGTGATCGACACCGGCATCGGCATCTCCG
This sequence comes from Micromonospora sp. B11E3, assembly GCF_039871625.1. Taxonomy (NCBI): domain Bacteria; kingdom Bacillati; phylum Actinomycetota; class Actinomycetes; order Micromonosporales; family Micromonosporaceae; genus Micromonospora; species Micromonospora sp. B11E3. Next base: position 2,314 of record NZ_JBDPMC010000005.1, read on the forward strand.
ACGACAAGCTGTCGCTGATCTTCGAGGCGTTCCAGCAGGCGGACGGCACGACCAGCCGCCGCTACGGCGGCACCGGGTTGGGGCTGTCGATCAGCCGCGACCTGGCCCGCCTGCTCGGTGGTGCGATCGCCGTGACGTCGGCGCCCGGCGAGGGGTCGACGTTCACGCTGTACGTACCGGACGTGCTGGCGCCGGACGCGGTGGTCGCCCCGGCGCCGCCGTCGCCGGCCCGGGCGGGCCTGCCGTCGTCGCTGCTCATGCCGCCGCCCGAGCTGCCGGAGCCGGCCGAGACGCCGGCCACCCGACAGCTGGAGGGCGTGACGGTGCTGATCGTCGACGACGACGTGCGGAACGTCTTCGCGCTGACGAGCGCGTTGGAACTGCACGGGATGACCGTGTTGTACTCGGACAACGGGGCGGACGGGGTTCGCCTGCTGGCCGAGCATCCGGAGGTGGACATCGTGCTGATGGACGCGATGATGCCCGACCAGGACGGATACGAGACCACCCGGCAGATCCGACGTAACCACCGGTTCGCCGACCTCCCGATCGTCTTCCTGACCGCGAAGGCGATGCCGGGCGACCGCGAGTCCGCGCTCGCGGCGGGGGGCAGCGACTACATCACCAAACCGGTCGACCTGGACGAGCTGATCGAGTTGATGGCGTCCTGGGTGAGCGACGGCCGAGGCGAGGAGAAATCGTGAGCCAGACGGCCAAGGCCCTGTTGGTCGACGATCGGCGGGAGAACCTGATGGCCCTGGAGGCCATCCTTCAGGGGCTTCCGGTGCAGTCGGTCGCAGTGGAGAGCGGAGAGGCGGCACTCAAGCAGCTGCTGGTGGACGACTTCGCGGTCATCCTGCTGGACGCGCAGATGCCGGACATGGACGGCTTCGAGACCGCCAGCCACATCAAGCGGCGGGAGCGCACGCGGCACGTACCGATCATCTTCCTGACGGCGGCGGACAAGGACGCCCAGCTCGCCCTGCGCGGGTACGCGGTCGGCGCGGTGGACTACCTGACCAAGCCGTTCGACCCGTGGGTGCTGCGGGCCAAGGTGTCGGTCTTCGTCGAGCTGTGGGTGAAGACCCGCCAGCTCGCCACCCAGTCGGACCTGGTCCGGGAGCACGAGGCGCAGTGGCGCACGCTCACCGACGCGGTCGACGAGGCGAGTGCCCTGCTGCGCGCCGACGACCCGGACGCCCGGACCCGGGCGCTGGACCTGCTGGAGCAGGCCCGCTGGGGCAACACGCTCTGATTTTTCCGGCGGGCGGCGGCCCGCCGTGCCGACCCGTCAGGTGGGCGGGGCCTGCCGCGCTGGCCCGTCAGGCGGGCGGAGGCCCGCCGTGGCCGGTGGCGGCGCGGCGCGCCCGCCACCGCTCGCCGAGCGATTCGACCTCCTCCTGGACGAAGAGGAAGAAGTCCCGCATCTCGGAGATCCGCTCCCCGGCCGGGGTGTCCCGCCCGCGCAGCGCGTCCACGCCCCCGCCCGCGATGTCGATGAAGTTCTTGTAGAGGCCGGTCTTGGTGATCGTGGCCTCGTACCAGGGGTTGTCCGGCACCCGGTAGCGGTCCCGGCGGGAGCGCGGCACCGGCTCCCGGATCAGCATCCCGAACTGGGTCAGGTACCGGACCGCGCCGGAGACCGCCGCCGCGCTGACCCCGAGCCGCTCGCCGATCTCGGCGGCGGTCAGGGGGTCGTCCGCGCTCATCACCGTGAACAGCACGCGGGCGGCCATCCGGGGAAACCCGACCTCCGCGAAGGCCATGGCCATCCTCTCGACGAAGAGGTGGACCTCCTCCTCGTTGCGGCGGGTCGGGTCGGCGGCGGTCATTCCGGTGCGTCTCCTCGGGGTCCGTCGGGTATCTGATGGTGCCCTAGCCCGCACAGTCTTCACAAGTTTATGAAACGAGCGTAGCTTCTGATGCATGGAAACTCCCATAGCGGTCTCCGGCCTTGTCAAGACCTTCGGCCGGACCCGGGCGCTCGACGGACTCGACCTCACCGTCCGCGCCGGCGAGGTGCACGGCTTCCTCGGCCCCAACGGCGCCGGCAAGTCCACCACGATCCGGGTGCTGCTCGGTCTGCTGCGGGCGGACGCGGGGGCCGTCCGCCTCCTGGGCGGCGACCCCTGGCGGGACGCCGTCGCGCTGCACCGCCGCCTGGCGTACGTGCCGGGCGACGTGACGCTCTGGCCCAACCTGACCGGGGGCGAGGTGATCGACCTGCTCGGACGCATGCGCGGCGGCGTCGACCGCGCCCGCCGCGACGAGCTGCTGGAGGCGTTCGAGCTGGACCCGCGCAAGAAGGGCCGGGCGTACTCGAAGGGCAACCGGCAGAAGGTCGGCCTGGTCGCCGCCCTCGCGTCCGACGCCGAGCTGTTGATCCTCGACGAGCCGACCTCGGGGCTCGACCCGCTCATGGAGGAGGTCTTCCAGCACTGGGTGGGCCGGGCCCGCGAACAGGGGCGCACCGTGCTGCTCTCCAGCCACATCCTCGGCGAGGTCGAGGCGCTCTGCGACCGGGTGACGATCATCCGAAACGGTCGCGCGGTGGAGACCGGCACCCTGACCGAGCTGCGCCACCTCCAGCGCACCTCCGTCGACGCCGAACTGGCCGGGCCGCCGCACGGGCTGGCCGACCTGCCCGGCGTGCACGACCTGCGCGTCGACGGCAACCGGGTCCGCTTCGACGTGGACACCCCGGCTCTCGACGGCGCGCTGCGCCGGCTCACCGAGATCGGCGTCCGGAGCCTGGTGAGCCGGCCGCCGACGCTGGAGGAGCTGTTCCTGCGGCACTACGAGGCCGTGCCTGTGGGGGTGGCGCCGTGACCGGCACGCGCCACCTCGTCCGGCTGATCCTGCGTCGCGACCGCGTCCTGCTGCCGATCTGGGTGCTGCTGATCGCGGCGCTGCCGGCGAGCTACGCCACGACGTACGCGGAGCTGTACCCGAGCGTGGCGGAGCGCGCCGCGTACGCGGCCACCACCGCCGGCAACCCGTCGATCGTCGCGCTGCTCGGGCCGGTGTACGGCGACAGCGTCGGCGCCCTCGCCGCCCAGCGGGCCGGGCTGCTGCACCTGATCGTGGGGCTGATCAGCCTGCTCGTCGTCGTCCGGCACACCCGTGCCGAGGAGGAGGCGGGCCGCCGGGAACTGCTCGGCGCGACCGTCCTCGGCCGGTACGCCGGGTTGGCCGCCGCGCTGCTCGTGACGTACGCCGCGGACCTGCTGCTCGGGCTGCTCGTCGCCGGCGGGCTGGTTGCCACCGATCTGCCGGCGGCCGGTTCCCTGGCGTTCGGGCTGTCGGTCGCGTTCGCCGGCATCGCCTTCGCCACCATGGGCGCCCTCGCCGCGCAGCTCACCGAGAGCGCGGGCGGCGCCCGGGGAGTGGGCGTCGGGGTGCTCGGGGCGGCGTACCTGCTCCGGCTCGCCGGGGACGCCGGCGCAACGGCGTGGCTGAGTTGGCTCTCCCCGCTGGGCTGGGCGCAGCGCACCCGCCCGTACGCCGGTGAGCGCTGGTGGCCGTTGGCGCTGCTGGCCGGGCTGGCCCTGCTCGTGGGCGCGGTGGCGTTCCGGCTCTCGGTGCGCCGGGACCTCGGGGCCGGCGTGCTGCCGGCGCGGCTCGGCCCGGCCGCCGCGGGCCGGGCGCTCGCCGGCCCGTGGGGGCTGGTCTGGCGGCTGAACCGGGTCGCGCTGTTCGGCTGGACCGTCGGCGCGGCGGCGCTGGGCGCGGTGCTCGGCGGCGCCGCCGAGGCGGCCGGGGACGCGGTGCGGGGCAACGAGGCCGCCGCCCGGCTGCTCGAGCGCCTCGGCGGCTCGGCGTCGGTCGCGGAGGCGTACCTCGGGGCGACCCTGAGCATCACCGCGATCGCGGCGGCCGGCTACGGCATCCAGACCGCCCTGCGGATGCGTACGGAGGAGGCCGGGCAGCGCGCCGAGCCGGTGCTCGCCACCGGCGTGAGCCGGTCCTGGTGGCTGCTCAGCCATCTCGGGTTCGCACTTCTCGGCCCCGCGGTGATGCTGGCGGTGACGGGACTGGTCACCGGGCTCGCCTACGGGATCAGCGTCGGCGACGTGGCCGGCAAGGTGCCGCGGCTGACCGGGGCGGCGCTGGCCCAGGTGCCGGCGGTGTGGGTGCTGGTCGGGCTCGCGGTGCTGCTGTTCGGCCTGCTGCCCCGGATCAGCGTCGGGGCGGCCTGGGGGGCGCTCGCCGCCTGCCTGCTGCTCGGCCAGCTCGGGGCGATCCTGGACCTGAGCCGGTGGCTGCTGGACCTGTCCCCGTTCACCCACACCCCGCAGGTCCTCGGCGGCCCGGTCGACGCCACCCCGCTGCTGGCCCTGACCGCGACGGCCGCCGTCCTGGCGGCAGCGGGCCTGGCCACCTTCCGCCACCGCGACGTCCCGACCTGACCCGCCGACGCGCCCTCGTCGATCATGGAGTTGGCGGCGTTTCCGATCTCCACCGGTGCCGTCAACCCCATGATCGACGGCGCAGGGCCGGGGCCGTCGCGCGGCGCGGGTGGGGGGCGAGGTGGGGTCAGGCCGTGGGGTGGCCGTTGCGGATCATCAGGGCCGAGCGGAGGCCGGTGATGTCCAGGACGCGGAGCAGGAAGTCGCCCACGTTCGTCAGGACGAGCAGGCTCTGGGAGCGGCTGGCCTTGCGGCTGAGCACGACCAGGGTGCCCAGCCCCTGGGAGTCGCAGAAGGTGACCCCGCCCAGGTCGAGGACGATCCGCGGCGGCGCCTCGGTGAGTACCTCGTTGACGACGGTCGACAGTTGGGCGGCCGTGAGCATGTCGATCTCACCGGTCAGGCGAAGCACGGCTTCATCGCCCGTCCGATGCACCGTGATGGACAGTTCGGCACGATCCACCGCGTCAGCCTATCGCGATCTCGTCGCCCGGGCCTGTCGAGGCGGGCACCGGGTGGGACCGGGGTGATCGGCGCAGGGACCAAGCGTGACCGCCCGGAATCCGGTCACGGCGGGCCCCACCCCCGGTCGAGGGAGGCCGCCCGGGGCCTGCCGCCGCCGACGAGCCCGCGGTACGCGTGAGCCCGGTAACCCCCGACCCGGGGTGGCTGCCGATTCGCCCTTCGGCGCTGACACAATGGCGGCATCGTGACCGACACCTTTTCCGCCGGATCCGGCCGTCACCCGGCCGACGCGCCGGCCTCCGAGGCCCTGTTCGACCGCGCCCGCGCCATCGTGCCGGGCGGGGTGAACTCCCCCGTACGCGCGTTCCGTGCCGTCGGCGGCACCCCGCGCTTCATGATCCGGGGGGAGGGTCCCTGGCTCTACGACGCGGACGAGCGGCGCTACGTCGACCTGGTCTGCTCCTGGGGGCCGCTGATCCTCGGGCACGCCCACCCGGAGGTGGTCGACGCCGTCCAGGCCGCCGCCGCCCGGGGCACCAGCTTCGGCACCCCCACCCCCGGTGAGGTGGAGCTGGCCGCCGAGATCGTCGCCCGCGCCCCGGTCGAGCAGGTCCGGCTGGTCAACTCGGGCACCGAGGCCACCATGTCGGCGATCCGGCTGGCCCGGGGCTTCACCGGCCGCCCCAAGATCGTCAAGTTCGCGGGCTGCTACCACGGGCACGTCGACGCGCTGCTCGCCGCCGCCGGCTCCGGCGTGGCGACCCTCGGCCTGCCCGACTCGCCCGGCGTCACCGGCGCGGCGGCCGGCGAGACGATCGTGCTGCCGTACAACGACCTCGCCGCCGTCGAGGAGGCGTTCGCCGCCGAGGGTCAGCACATCGCCGCCGTGATCACCGAGGCGGCGGCGGGCAACATGGGCGTGATCGCCCCGCGCGACGGGTTCAACCAGCAGCTCGCCCGGATCGCCCACGCGCACGGCGCGCTGCTGATCGTCGACGAGGTGATGACCGGGTTCCGGGTCTCCCGCTCCGGCTGGCACGGCGTCGACCCGGTCGACGCCGACCTGTGGACGTACGGGAAGGTCATGGGCGGTGGCCTGCCGGCGGCGGCGTTCGGCGGGCGCGCGGAGATCATGGCCCGGCTCGCCCCGGCCGGCCCGGTCTACCAGGCCGGCACGCTCTCGGGTAACCCGCTGGCCTGCGCCGCCGGGCTGACCACGCTGCGGCTGGCCGACGACGCCGTGTACCGCCGGCTCGACGACACGGCCACCGCCGTGGGCAAGCTCGCCGCGGACGCGCTGGCCGCCGCCGGGGTCCCGCACCGGCTGTCGTACGCGGGCAACATGTTCTCGATCTTCTTCGCCGACGCCGACGTGGTCGACTACGACAGCGCGCGGACCCAGCACGTCCCCGCGTTCACGGCGTTCTTCCACTCGATGCTCGCCGACGGGGTCTACCTGCCGCCGAGCGCGTTCGAGGCGTGGTTCGTCTCGGCGGCGATCGACGACGCCGCCCTGGAGCAGATCGCCGCCGCGCTGCCGACGGCCGCGAACGCGGCGGCAGCGGCGGGTCACGGGGGGTAGCGGCGGTGAGCAACACGGTGGTCCACGTGCTCCGGCACGGCGAGGTGCACAACCCGGACCGGATCCTCTACGGCCGGCTGCCCGGCTTCCGCCTGTCCGAGCTGGGCGTGCAGATGGCCAAGGCGGCGGCCCAGGGGCTCGCCGAGCGGGAGGTGGTGCACGTGGTGGCCAGCCCGCTGGAGCGCGCGCAGCAGACCGCCGAGCCGATCGCCGCGCAGTTCGGCCTGCCCGTCGGGGTGGACGAGCGGCTGATCGAGAGCGCCAACTGGTTCGAGGGCAAGAAGGTCTCCCCGGGCGACGGATCGTTCCGCGACCCGCGCAACTGGTGGGTGCTGCGCGACCCGGTCACCCCGAGCTGGGGCGAGGCGTACCGGGCCATCGCCGAGCGGATGTTCGCCGCCCTGCACGCCGCCCGGGTCGCCGCCGAGGGCCGCGAGGCCGTGCTCGTCTCCCACCAGCTCCCCATCTGGACGCTGCGCCGGTACGTCGAGCGCAAGCGGCTCTGGCACGATCCGCGCAAGCGGCAGTGCGGGCTGGCCAGCCTCACCTCGTTCCACTTCGACGGCGCCAAAGTCGTCGGGATCGGCTACACCGAGCCCGCCGCCCACCTGGTCGCCACCTCGCCGACCGCGCGGACGGCCAAGGGGGCCTGATGCGCACCCGGAGGTGGATCGGGGGACTTCTCGCGGCCGTGACGACCACGGCGGCGCTGGCCGGCTGCACCGGCGAGAGCCAGGAGCAGCGCTGCGTGACCCGCGACGGCGTCATCGAGTGCGCCCCCGACCAGCGCTCCGCCGCCCCGAAGCTCGCCGGTGAGCTGCTCACCGGCGGCAGCTACGACGTCGCCACGGCCCGCGGCCAGGTGGTCGTGCTCAACTTCTGGGGCTCCTGGTGCGCGCCCTGCCGCGCGGAGGTGGACGACCTGGAGGCCGTCCACCAGGCCACCAAGGGCTCCGGCGTGACGTTCCTCGGCATCAACGTGCAGGACAACCGGGACAAGGCCCTCGCGTTCGAGGAGGGCCGGGTCACCTACCCCAGCCTCTTCGACCCGCCGAGCCGCCTCGCCCTCGCCTTCGACATCTCGCCGACCACCATCCCGACCACCGTCCTGCTGGACCGCGACGGCCGGGTCGCCGTGGTGATCCGTTCCGCGGTCACCCGGGAGAAACTCCAGCCGATCGTCGAGCGGATCGCCGCCGAGAAGCCGGCACCAGACGGTTCCCGCTGATGGGCGAGACGTTCCGCGAACTCGCGCAGAGCGGCCCGCTGCTGCTGGCGGTCGGCGCGGCGGCGCTCGCCGGGCTGGTCAGCTTCCTCTCGCCGTGCGTCCTGCCGCTGGTCCCCGGCTACCTCTCGTACGTCACCGGCCTGGCCGGCGCCGACCTGGAGGGCCGGGGGACGCGCCAGGCCGACGTGGCGCCCGCCGGGGGCGGCGGCGTGGCGGTACGCGAGGCGACCCGGGAGCGGGCCCGTATCGCGGCCGTCAAGGGCCGCGTCCTCGCCGGGACGCTGCTGTTCATCGGCGGCTTCACCGTCGTCTTCACCGCCACCGCGATCCTCTTCGCCAGCGTCGGCAAGGTCTTCATCCGCTACGAGCGGGCCCTGGAGATCGTCATCGGGACGCTGGTCGTCGTGCTCGGGCTGGCGTTCGTCGGCCTGATCCCCGGCCTGCAACGGGAGTTCCGCATCCACCGGCTGCCGTCCGCCGGCCTCGCCGGGGCGCCGGTCTTCGGCGCGGTCTTCGCGCTGAGCTGGATGCCCTGCACCGGCCCGACGCTGGGGGCGGTGCTCGGTATGGCCACCCCCGGCGGGCAGACCGACCGGGCCGTGGTGCTCGCGGTGGCGTACTGCCTCGGGCTGGGGATACCGTTCGTCGTCTTCGGGCTGGGCTTCCACCGCCTGCTCGGGGTGTTCCGCGCCGTCCGGCGCAACAGCCGCTGGGTCACCCGCGTCGGCGGGGTGCTGCTGATCCTGATCGGCCTCGCGCTGGTCACCGGCGGGTGGACCAACTTCGTGATCTGGTTGCAGACGACGGTCGGCGTGGGCGAGGTGAGCATCTGATGACGACCGTGGCGGACCGGCCGGCCACCCCGGCTCCCGAGGCGCCCCGCACCCGGCCCAACCCGGTGCTCGCCCTGCTGCGCAACTCGTGGCGGCAGCTCACGAGCATGCGTACGGCGCTGATCCTGCTCTTCCTGCTCGCCGTCGCGGCCATCCCCGGCTCGGTGCTGCCGCAGCGCGGGGTCAACCCGGAGAAGGTCAACGAGTACTTCGTCGACCACCCCGACCTGGCCCCCCGGCTGGACCGGATCGGCGCGTTCGAGGTCTTCGGGTCGGTCTGGTTCTCCGCGATCTACCTGCTGCTGTTCACGTCCCTGATCGGCTGTATCGTGCCGCGGCTGCGCGACCACGTCCGCGCGCTGCGGGCGAAGCCGCCGGCCGCGCCGAAGCGCCTGGACCGGCTGCCCCAGCACGCCACGCTCACCGCGGCCACCGACGCCGCCGCCATCGCCGCCGAGCTGCGCCGGCGTCGCTGGCGGGTGGTGGTACGCGGCGCCGAGGTCTCCGCCGAGAAGGGGTACCTCAAGGAGACCGGCAACCTGCTCTTCCACGTCTCGCTGGTCGCGGTGCTGCTCGGGGTCGCCCTCGGCTCCTGGTACGGCTGGCACGGCAACCGCCTGCTGGTGGCCGGCGAGGAGAACGCGTTCTGCAACACCCGGCAGCAGTACGCCGAGGCAAAGCTCGGCCCCCGCGTCGACAGCGCCGACCTGCCGCCGTTCTGCCTGACCCTGAACCACTTCGACGCGCGGTTCCTGGAGTCGGGGCAGGCGGACTACTACCGGGCCACCGTCGACGTGAAGGACGAGAGCGGCGACGTCATCCGGGGGGCGGCGTCGTTCTCGGTCAACGACCCGCTGCGCCTCGGCGACGCCAACGTCTACCTGCTCGGCCACGGGTACGCGCCGATCCTGCGCTACACCGACCGGTTCGGCCGCTCCCAGACCAGCACGGTCCCGTTCCTGACTACCGGGGACGCCGCGCTGACCAGCGAGGGCGTGGCCGCGTTCCCGGACGCCAACGTCGACCCGAGGACCGGCCAGCGGGACGCGAACCTCCAGGTCGCCTTCGAGGGGCTGTACCTGCCCACCGCACCGCAGGAGGGCCCGTTCAACCGGTCCGAGTTCCCCACCGAGCGCAACCCGGCCGTCGTGCTGGTCGCGTACCGGGGGAACCTGGGCATGGACGCCGGCATCCCCGGCTCGGTGTACCAGCTCGACCAGCGTCAGGTCACCAGCGGCAAGCTCAAGCAGGTCGGCAACAAGAAGCTGGCCGTCGGCGAGAAGTGGACGCTGGACGACGGCAGCGTGCTGGAGTTCCTCGGCACCAAGCCGTACATCACCCTGTCGGTGCGGTACGACCCCGGTACCACGCTGCTGCTGGGCAGCTCGGCGGCGCTGCTGATCGGCCTGATGGGCGCCCTGTTCGGCAGGCGCCGCCGGGTCTGGTTCCGGGTCACGCCCGCCCCGGCGGGTGCCGCCGACGACCCCGCCGGTGGATCTCCGACGGGCGGTAGTAGCTTGGTGGAGGCCGGTGGCCTGCCGCGCACCGACTATCCCGGGTTCGCCGACGAGTTCGCGCAGCTCGTCGCCGCAGTACGCGGCGACGGGGAGCCGGCCGGGCGGCCCGATGCCGGGCGCCCCGCCGGGACGCGAGAAGGAGCCGAGTGATGTCCGCACTCTCCGACCATCTGGTCACGTTCGCGACCCTGGCGTACCTGGTCGCGATGATCTGCCACGCCGTCGAGTACGCCCTCGGCGACGCCCGGGCCCGGTTCGCCGCCCCGGCCGCCGCGCCCGCGCGCGAGCTGGTCGGCGCCGGCGTCGGCGGCGCCGGCGGCGTCGCCAAGGCCCCCGCCGAGCCGGTCGCGCCCGTGTCCCCGGCCGTCGACCGCCCGGCGCGGCGGGCCCGGCTGGCCGGCCGCCTCGGGGTCTGGGTCACCGCGCTGGCCGCGGCGCTGCACCTGGCGGCCACGGCCACCCGCGGCATCGCCGCCGACCGGATGCCGTGGGGCAACATGTACGAGTACGTGCTCACGGCCTCGTTCATCGGGACCGCCGCGTGGCTCGTCGTGCTCTGGAAGCGCCCGTCGCTGCGCCGACTCGGGCTGTTCCTCACCCTCGTCATGGTGCTGCTGCTGGCGTTCGCCGAGCTGAAGCTCTACGTCGAGGTGGTGCCGCTGATGCCGGCGCTGCAGTCGTGGTGGTTCATCATCCACGTCTCGACGATCATCTTCGCCTCTGGCGTCTTCCTGCTGGGCGTGGTGCCGGCCGCCGCGTTCCTCATGCGCAACGGGTACGAGCAGGGCAGGCGCAGCTTCCCGTACACGCTGGCCCGGCGGCTGCCGGCGGCGGCCGGCCTGGAGCGGCTGACCTTCGCGCTGCACGCCTTCTCGTTCCCGCTGTTCACCTTCGCGGTGATCGCCGGGGCCATCTGGGCGGAGGCCGCGTGGGGCCGGCCGTGGGGCTGGGACCCGAAGGAGACCTGGGCGTTCATCTCCTGGGTGGTGTACGCCGGCTACCTGCACGCCCGGGCCACCCCGAGCGTGCGGCGCAACGTCGCCACCTGGATCGCGGTCCTCGGGTTCCTCACCATGCTGATGAACCTGTTCGGCGTGAACTTCTTCTTCACCGGCCTGCACTCGTACGCGGGCGTCAACTGAGCACCGGATCGGATGCGATGACGGAGACCGAGTATCTCCTCCGTAACCCGAGCAACGCCGCCGCCCTGCGCAGGTCGATCGCGGAACTCGAACGAGGCGACGCCGACGAGCGGGAACTCGCGGACCCAGCCGCCGTTCGGATTCTGGCTCGGTGCGGGGATGCCGGCGAGAGCACCGTACCGTCCCAAACCGGACAGACTGCGAAAATTGGCGCACCGGGCCTTGAATGATCCGCCCCATGTCGCCGACATGGCGGGGCCAGCCAGAGATCTTGGTAAGAATCGGCCCACCGAGGGGCCGTTTCGCACCAAGATCTCGAAAGAGTCGAAGCGCGATGTCACATACGCGTCACTCATGCCCCTGATCCTTTCGCGCCCCCTCGCCTCCGCAGTAGTTATAAGTACACTTCTTAGAACTGTAGTTATACGAATTGCGGTGGGTGTGGTGGCGCTGACGAAGCCGACGGGGATCTTCGACCGGGACGCGGAGTGGGCCGAACTCGCTCGCTTCGCGACCGACCAGCGCGAGGGGGCGACCCTCGGCGTGGTGAGCGGGCGCCGACGCCAGGGCAAGACGCTCCTTCTGTACGAACTCGCGCGGGTCACCGACGGCTTCTACTTCGGGGCCACCGAGGCCACGGCAGCCGAGTCGCTGCGCCGGCTCGGCGAGGCACTCGGCCAGTACACGGACGCCCCCGGCCCCGTTCACCTGTCGGACTGGGGCAGCGCGGTGGACGCACTGCTCGCCCTCGGCGTCGAGCGGCCGGTCACGGTGGTGCTCGACGAGTTCCCGTACCTGGTGCGTGCCGCTCGGGAGCTGCCGTCGATCATTCAGCACGCGCTGACCCCCGGCCGCCCGGAACGCGTCCGCTCCCGCACGCGGCTGCTGCTGTGCGGGTCGGCCCTGTCCTTCATGGGCGGCCTGCTCGCCGGCTCGGCGCCCCTGCGCGGCCGGGCTGGCCTGGAGCTTCCCGTCCAGCCGTTGGACTACCGGGCGGCGGCGGCCTTCTGGGGGATCGACGACCCCGGGCTGGCCGTCGAGGTGTTCGGCATCGCCGGCGGGACCCCCGCCTACCGCAGGGAGTACGTCCAGGACGACGCCCCCACCGGTCGGGACGACTTCGACGACTGGGTGGTGCGGTCGGTCCTGAATCCGGCCCGCCCGCTCTTCCGCGAGGCGCGGTACCTGCTCGCCGAGGACCCTGACCTGCGTGACACCGCGCTCTACCACTCCGTGCTGGCGGCGGTGGCGGAGGGAAACGCGACCCGGGGCGGCATCGCGGGCTACATCGGGCGCAAGGCCACCGACCTGCAACACCCCCTTACGGTGCTGGAGGACGCGGGCCTGCTCGCCCGGGACCCGGACCCGTTGCGCAGCGGGCGGAGCCGATACCGCATCACCGAGCCTCTTGTCACCTTTTACCAGGCCATCATGCGGCCGGCCTGGACGGCCCTGGAACAACGCCGGGGCGCCGACGTCTGGCGCCGGTCCCGGCGCCGGTACACCAGCGCCGTGCTGGGTCCCACGTTCGAGGAGATCGTCCGCCAGTGGGCCCTCCGCTTCGCCGATCCCGAGCTCCTCGGCGGGGTCGTGGCGGAGGCGAGCGCGGCGACGCTGACCGACCCGTCCAGCCGGACCAGCCACGAGCTGGATCTGGTCGCGCTCGGCGAGCCGCCCTTGGGGGATGGTGCGCGGCCCATGCTCGCGATCGGTGAGGTCAAGTGGGGGCGGACGCTGGGGCGGCCCGACCTGGAGCGGCTGGCGCGGGTGCGCGACCTGCTGGCGGGCCGGGCGGGGGGCGCCGCGTCGGACGCCCGCCTGCTGCTGGCCAGCGCGACCGGATTCACCGAGGATCTGGTGCGCGCCGCCGCCGGCCGGCGGGACGTCGTGCTGGTCGACGCCGCCCGCCTGTACGCGGACTGAGGCGGGCCGGGTCACACCACCCGGCGTGGGCCGCTGGACGGCCGGTGGGGGAGACTGGCAGGCATGGCGGCTCGTGGCTTCCCGTACACCGATCTGAAGGACTTCCTCGCGGCGCTGGAGCGGGCGGGGGAGCTGCGACGGGTGAGCGTCCCGGTCGACCCGACCCTGGAGATCAGCGAGATCGTCACCCGGACGGTGCGGGCCGACGGGCCGGCGCTGCTGTTCGAGCGGCCCACCCGGGGCGAGATGCCGGTGGCGATCAACCTCTTCGGCACCGAGAAGCGGATGGCGATGGCGCTCGGCGTCGACTCGCTGGACGAGATCGGCCAGCGGATCGGCGCGCTGGTCAAGCCGGAGCTGCCGGTCGGCTGGTCCGGCATCCGCGAGGGCCTGGGCAAGGTGCTCCAGCTCAAGTCCGTGCCGCCGCGCAAGGTGAAGACCGCCCCCTGCCAGCAGGTGGTCTACCGCGGCGACGACGTCGACCTGAACCGGCTGCCCGGCCTGCAGGTGTGGCCCGGCGACGGGGGGATCTTCCACAACTTCGGGCTGACCCACACCAAGCACCCGGAGACCGGCAAGCGCAACCTCGGCCTGTACCGGCTCCAGCAGCACTCCCGCAACACGCTGGGGATGCACTGGCAGATCCACAAGGACTCCACCGCGCACCACGCGGTGGCCGAGCGGCTGGGGCAGCGGCTGCCGGTCGCGGTGGCGATCGGCTGCGACCCCGTCGTCTCGTACGCGGCCAGCGCGCCGCTGCCCAGCGACATCGACGAGTACCTGTTCGCCGGGTTCCTGCGCGGCGAGCGGGTGGAGATGGTCGACTGCGTGACCGTCCCGCTCCAGGTGCCGGCGCACGCCCAGGTGGTGCTGGAGGGCTACCTGGAGCCTGGGGAGCGGCTGCCCGAGGGGCCGTTCGGGGACCACACCGGCTTCTACACGCCCGTCGAGCCGTTCCCCGTGCTGCACGTCGAGGCGATGACCATGCAGCGCGACCCGGTCTACCACTCGATCGTCACCTCGAAGCCGCCACAGGAGGACCACGGCCTCGGCAAGGCCACCGAGCGGATCTTCCAGCCGCTGCTCAAGCTGCTGATTCCGGACATCGTCGACTACGACCTGCCGGCCGCCGGGGTGTTCCACAACTGCGCGATCGTCTCGATCCGCAAGCGCTACCCGAAGCACGCCCAGAAGGTGATGAACGCGATCTGGGGCGCCCACCTCATGTCGCTGACCAAGCTGATCGTGATCGTCGACGAGGACTGCGACGTGCACGACTACCACGAGGTCGCGTTCCGCGCGTTCGGCAACGTCGACTACGCCCGGGACCTGCTGCTCACCGAGGGGCCCGTCGACCACCTCGACCACTCGTCGTACCAGCAGTTCTGGGGCGGCAAGGCGGGCGTCGACGCCACCCGGAAGCTGCCGGCGGAGGGCTACACCCGGGGCTGGCCGGAGGAGATGACCATGTCGCCGGAGGTCGCCACCCTGGTCGACAAGCGCTGGAAGGAGTACGGGCTCTGATGACCGCCGTGCTGGAGCCCGTCGAACGCCCGGGCCGGGTGAAGTCCTTCCTCCGGCTGGTCGCGATCGAGCACTCGGTCTTCGCGCTGCCGTTCGCGTATCTGTCGGCGCTGACCGCGATGCAGGTCCACGGCGGGCGGGTGCGCTGGCTGGACCTGCTGCTGATCACCGTGGCGATGGTCGGGGCGCGGACGTTCGCGATGGCCGCCAACCGGATCCTCGACCGACGGATCGACGCGCGGAACCCGCGTACCGCCGGACGGGAGCTGGTCACCGGGGCGGTGAGCGTACGGACGGCCTGGACCGGCGCGGCCGTCGCGCTGGTGGTCTTCCTGGCCGCCGCCGCCCTGCTCAACCCGCTCTGCCTGGTGCTCGCGCCGCTGGCGGTGGTGCCGCTGGTCCTCTACCCGTACGGCAAGCGGTTCACCAACTGGCCGCACGCCATCCTGGCGGTCGCCCAGGCGGTCGGCCCGGTCGGCGCCTGGCTCGCGGTCACCGGCACCCTCGCCGGCTCGGGGCCGGCCTGGCTGCTCGGCGCGGCCGTCGGCCTGTGGATCGGCGGTTTCGACCTGATCTACGCCTGCCAGGACGCGGACGTCGACCGCACCATCGGGGTGCACAGCGTTCCGGCCCGGTACGGGCTGCGCTTCGCCCTGCACGCCTCCACCGTGGCGCACGTGGTGACGTTCGCGCTGTTCATCTGGTTCGGGGCGCTGATCGGGTTCGGCTGGCTCTGGTGGATCGGGCTGGCGCTGACGGCCGTCGCGTTCGGCTACCAGCACCTGGTGGTCAGCCCGACCGACCTGAGCCGGGTCAACCGGGCGTTCTTCACCGCGAACGGGTTCGTCGGCATCGCGCTGTTCGTCTTCGCCCTGCTCGACCTGGTCGTCCGCCTCGGCCTGCGCCCCTGAGCCGCGCCCCTCACCGCACCGCGTAGCGGGCGCTCTCCAGGGTCCAGTCGATGGTGCCCCGGACGGCGTCGGCCACCCCGTCGAGGTGGATGGTGACCGCCTCGTCCAGCGCCGGGCCGAACGACGGCACCGCCGCGCGCAGCACCACGAAGCGGCGCATCGTCGCCCGCCAGCGCTCAGCGGCCAGGTCGACCGCCTCGGCCACCGGGACGCGGTGCTCGGCGGCCAGCGCCAGCACCAGGTTGTGCCCGCCCGAGGTGGCCCGGTCCCGCTCCAGCGAGGCGATGTCGTTGTACCAGGAGAGCAGGTCGTTGCCGGCGTCGGCGAGCCGGCGCAGGGCGGGGTGGTGGTACACCGCGTCGGGCAGCGGCCGGCCGCCGACGAACTCGATCAGCGGGTACGACACGTACGCGGCCGAGGTGGCGCGGCGCAGCTCGACGTACCCGGCCACGTCCGGCGGCCGGCCGGCGGCCTTGTCCAGCGCCTCCCGCCACGCGCCGTGCAGGTGGTGGCCGACCGCGTCGGCGAACCGCAGCCGCCAGCGGGCGGGCATCCGGCGGCGCGGCTCCCGCCACGCCCGGACCAGCAGCCGACGCAGCGGGCCGGTGAGCCCCGGATGACGGGCGCGGGGGCCCTCCCGCAGCAGCGCCAGCGCCCCGTCGCGCAGCGCGCGGATCTGCTCCGGCGTGAGCCGGCCCGGCCCGTCGCAGGCGTCGTCGACCAGGAAGAACCAGGTGAACAGGGTGGCCAGCGAGCGCAGGTCGGGCTCGGTCGCCCCCGGATAGAGCCGGCCGGCGTACCGGGCGAAGGCGGCCCGGGACAGCCGGTCCAGGGCCGGGCCGTCCAGGGGCAGGCCGAGGCCGGGCAACTGCCCGTCGAGCCACCGCTGCACCCGGTCGGCGTACGGCGACAGCCGGGACGGAATCGGGCAGTCGGAGCGTAGCGACCACAGCACCCCGTCGGTCATTACCGATTCCTCCCCGTGTGGCGGGATTGCCCCGGCAGCATGGCAGGTCGGTCCGGGCGCGGGGAACCCGGGCGGCCCGGCCGCCGGGGGTGCCCACCGGCGGCCTCGTTCGACCAGGCAGGCTGGACCGTATGCGCGAACCATGGGTGGTGGGGGTCTCCGGGGCGTCGGGTACGCCGTACGCGGCGGCCGTCATCCGCGGGCTGCTCGACGCGGGCGAGCCGGTGGACCTGATCGTCTCCCGGGCCGCCCGGTTGACCGTCCTCGACGAGACCGGGCGGGGTTTCCGCGACGGCCACTGGGCGGACGACCTGGCGGCCTGGCTCGGGCGCGACCTGACCGGCGACGACGTGCGGCACTGGCCCGCAGGCGACCTCGCCGCCGGCCCCAGCAGCGGCTCCTACCGGGTACGCGGGATGGCGGTCGTTCCGGCCAGCACGGCGGCCTGCGCCGGCATCGCCATCGGGCTCTCGAAGGATCTGCTGCAGCGCGCCGCTGAGGTCAACCTCAAGGAGCGCCGGCCGGTGGTGGTGGTGCCCCGCGAGACGCCGGTGACCCGCAGCCACCTGGAGCACCTGATCGCCCTGCTCGACGCCGGGGCGGTGGTGCTGCCCGCGAGCCCCGGCTTCTACGGCGCCGGGGCCTCCGCCTCGGCCCAGCAACTCGTCGATTTCGTGGCCGGCAAGGTGCTCGACGCGCTGGGCGTGCCGCACACCCTGTTCCGGCGCTGGGCCGGCGAGCTGGGCGCGGGCCGCGCCTGAGCCGGGTGAGTCGGGCGCGGGCCGCGCCAGAGCCGGGTGAGTCGGGCGCGGGCCGCGCCTGAGCCGCCTGAGTCGGGCGCGGGCCGCGCCTGAGCCGCCTGAGTCGGGCGCGGGCCGCGCCTGAGCCGCCTGAGTCGGGCGCGGGCCGCGCCAGAGCCGGGTGAGTCGGGCGCGGGCCGCGCCCGAGCCGCCGCGCGTGAGCCGGCTGGTGAGCCGCCGCGCGGGGCCGGCCGGTCAGTACATTCCGGCGTTGGCCGGGCCACCGCCGGGCCCCGGGGAGGTGGCCGGACCGGCGTTGCGGGACCTGCCCATGTCGTCCGTCTCCTCCAGCATGCCCTCCCCCTCGAGCAGGGCCCGCACCTCGGATTCCCGGAACCGGCGGTGCCCGCCTGGAGTGCGGATGCTGCCTATCCGGCCGGCCGCTGCCCACCTGGTCACGGTCTTCGGGTCAACCCGAAACAGCGCGGCGACCTCACCCGGTGTCAGCAGGCGATCTCCAGTGTCCACAGCCCCCTCCTCGCGTCGACGAAGCCCCCGGCTGAACACACTGCCCCCGGCCGGTGCGAGCCCAGAGCCGTCATGAGGGACGTATGGCAATTACAGCACCAGCGACCTGGCCTGTCCGCCAAACGCGAAAAACGCACTGAGTGGGAAGTTAGTCAATGGTACCGGCGCTGCTCCCTCTGTACGCCTCGTCCGGGGACTCTCACCCGCTGTCATGTGCAACGTGAACCGAATGCCGAACGTTACGCGCGAACGACTAGGGTCACAGGACGTGGACGCGATCGACCTGAGCCTCGTGGAGCTGCTGCGCGGCAACGCCCGACTCTCGTACGCCGAGTTGGCCCGCCAGGTGGGCCTGTCGGCCCCGGCGGTGCACGAGCGGGTCGGCAAGCTGGAGTCCAGCGGGGTGATCCGGGCGTACCGGGCGGAGGTGGAGCCCGAGGCGATCGGTCTGGGCGTGACGGCGCTGATCGGCATCGTCGAGGATTCCGGCGGGGACACCGACGACGTGCTGGAGGCGTTCCGGCGGATGCCGGAGATCGAGTCCTGCTACTTCATGGCCGGGGTCGAGTCGTTCCTGCTCAAGGCCCGGGTGGGCACCATCGCCGAGCTGGAGCAGTTGATCGTCAGGCTGAACCGGACGCCGGGGGTGGCCTCCACCCGGACGGGGATCGCCCTGTCGACGAAGTGGGAGAACCGCCCCCAGCCGATCGAGCCGCCGTCCGCCTGACCGGGCTCGTCCCCGCGGCTGGTGGCTTCGTCCCGTCTCCCAGGGATACGGTGCGGCGATGACGAACCCACCGCGGGGTGCGGCCGTGGTCACCGGGGCGGCCGGCGGACTCGGCGGGGCGATCTCCGCCGCGCTGCACGCCGACGGCTGGCCCGTCCTGCTCACCGACGTGGACGCGGACGCGGTGGCCGCCGTGGCCGCCCCGCTCGGCGGCTGGTCCCGGCGGCTCGACGTCCGGGACGAGGCCGCCTGCGCCGCCGTCGCGGCCGAGGCGGCCGGGCGCGGGCCGGGTGGGCTCGGGCTCTGGGTGAACAACGCCGGCATCCTGGCCACCGGACCTTCGTGGACGCACGACGCGTCGACCCGGCGCCGGCTCGTCGAGGTGAACGCGCTCGGCGCCATGGCCGGGACCCTCGCCGCCCTGGCGGTCATGCGGGACCAGGGCCACGGGCACGTGCTCAACGTGGTCTCCCTCGCCGGGCTGATCGCGCCGCCCGGCGAGACGGTCTACGCGGCGAGCAAGCACGCGCTGCTCGCGTTCAGCCTCGGCACCCTGGCCGACCTGCGGGCGGCCGGCGTGCGCGACGTACACGTCTCGTGCCTGTGCCCGGACGGGATCTGGACGCCGATGCTGCACGACAAGCTCGACGATGCCGGGGCCGCGGCCTCCTTCACCGGGTCGCTGCTCACGCCGGAGCGGGTGGCCGCGCGGGCGGCGCGGCTGGCCCGCCGCCCGCGCCCGGTGGTCAGCCTGCCGCGCTGGCGCGGTGCCCAGGTCCGGCTCCTCGACGCCTTTCCCCGCCTCGCCCTCGCCCTCACCCCGGTGGTGCGGGCCGTCGGGCGGGCCGGCCAGCGCCGGCAGGCCCGCCGGGTCCGACCGGACGCGAGTCCTCCTCGCTTGTAACGTTGCCGGCGTGACTTCTCTCGACCGGTGCGACGAGGCCCGGCGCACGTGGGTGACCGAGGCGATCGCCGCCGTCGAGGCCGACGCCAACCGGTCCGCCGACACCCACCTGCTGCCCTTCCCGCTGCCCCGGGAGTGGGGGATCGACCTCTACCTCAAGGACGAGTCGGTGCACCCCACCGGGTCGCTCAAGCACCGGCTGGCCCGCTCGCTGTTCCTGTACGGGCTGTGCAACGGCTGGATCGGCCCGGAGACGACGATCGTCGAGGCGTCCTCGGGCTCGACCGCGGTCTCCGAGGCGTACTTCGCCCGGATGCTCGGGCTGCCGTTCATCGCGGTGATGCCCGCGTCCACGTCGCCCGAGAAGATCGCCCAGATCGAGTTCCAGGGCGGGCGCTGCCACCTGGTCGACGACCCGGCCAAGGTGGTGGTCGAGGCGCGCTGGCTGGCCGAGGACACGGGCGGCCGCTTCATGGACCAGTTCACGTACGCCGAGCGGGCCACCGACTGGCGGGGCAACAACAACATCGCCGAGTCGATCTACGCACAGCTCGCGCTGGAGCGGCACCCCGTACCGGCCTGGATCGTGGTGGGCGCGGGCACCGGCGGCACCAGCGCCACCATCGGCCGGTACACCCGGTACCGTCGGCTGCCGACCAAGCTCTGCGTGGTCGATCCCGAGAACTCGGCGTTCTACCCCGCCTGGCAGGCGGGCGACTGGTCGGCGCGCACCGGCCGGGGCTCCCGGATCGAGGGGATCGGCCGGCCGGTCGTGGAGCCGTCCTTCCTGCCCGCCGTGGTGGACCGGATGGTCCAGGTGCCCGACGCCGCGTCGCTGGCCGCCATGCGCGCCGGCTCCGCCCTGCTGGGCCGGCGGGTCGGCGGCTCCACCGGCACCAACCTCTGGGGGGCGTTCGGCCTCATCGCCGGGATGCTCGCGCAGCGCCGTACCGGCTCGATCGTCACCCTGATCTGCGACCCCGGGGACCGCTACGCCAACACGTACTACGACGACCACTGGATGGCCGAGCAGGGCCTCGACCTCGCCCCGCACCTGGCCACGATCGACCGATTCCTCGCCACCGGCGCCTGGCCGGAGTGAAAGGAGCGGGCACCGCGTCAGCGCGGATCGACGCGCTCGGCGAGACCGGGGTAGCGGATCACCCAGCCGTCCGGGTCGACGTCCAGGTCGGCGGTGAACGTGTCGCTGGCGAAGCGGATCCGCCCCGGGCCGAGGGCGGTGTAGACCTGCTCGGCGGCGACCACCGCCAGGCTGGGCACCAGCACCCACGCCACGGTGACCCGGCGGGCCGTCTCCGGTGCCGCCGGGACGAGCCCGAGCCGGCGTACCGGCAGGATGTTGAACAGCGGTGAACCGCCGAGGTCGACGTCGACGGCGTCGACCAGCCGGCCCGGGTCGTCGGTGCCCGGCAGCCCGGCCGGGGGACGCCCGGCCGCCCGCAGCGCCGCGTCCAGGTTGCCCTGCTCCGACGCGGTCACCCGCCACCGCCCGTCGCCCGCCTCCAGCAGTACGCCGCGCTGCCAGCCCGCACCCTCCGCCTCCACCTCCAGCCGGGTGGTGACCCAGTCCGGGCCGGTTGTCAGCTGGTAGCGGCAGGTGTACGGGACCGGGTCGACGGCGAGCGCGACGCCCCGCGCCCGCAGCCCACCGCCCTCGTCGAGCGCCGCGTGCTCCGCGCCGGCCGTGTCCGTCCGGGTCCAGAAGATCGACTTCGGCATGGTCGCCATGAACCGGACGTTACGCCGCCGGCCCGTCACCGGCAGCACATGCGGGAACGCCGCCGCGGAGCGCGGGCTCCGCGGCGGCGTTCCGGGTGTCGTGCGGGATCAGTGGGTACGCGCCGGCGGCCGTCCGCCGAACCCGCGCCGGTCCTCGCGCGGCCGGTCGTCCCGGCCGCGCCCCTCCGGGCGGAAGCCGCCCCGCCGGTCCCCCGTGGTACGCGGGTCGCCGCCCCGCTCGCCCCGCTCGGGGAAACGCCGCTCGCCGTGCGGGCGGTCCCCGTAGTGCCGTTCGCCCCGCTCGTCGCGGTTCCCGTAGTGCCGCTCGCGGTCGGCGAAGCGGCGATCGTCGCGATCACCGGAACGGCGGTCGCCCGCCGGCCGGTCGGCGTACCGTCGTTCGCCCCGCCCGTCCCGCTCGGCGAAGCGGCGCGGGCCGGACGGGCGGTCGACGTGCCGGCGCGGGGCCGGGGGCTCGTCGCGCACGGGGACACCGCTGGGCTCGCGGGCGCCGGTCAGCTCGGCCAGGGCAGGGTCGCCGGCCCGGACCCGGGTCTGCGCCGGCTCGACGCCGGCCTTCTCCAGCATGGCGAGGGTGGTCCGCCGCTGCTTGGGCAGCACCAGCGTGGCCACCGCGCCGGACTCGCCGGCCCGGGCGGTACGCCCCGCGCGGTGCAGGTAGTCCTTCGGGTCCTTCGGCGGGTCCACGTGCAGCACCAAAGAGACCCCGTCGACGTGGATGCCCCGGGCCGCCACGTCGGTGGCGACCAGCACGCTCATCCGGCCCTCACGGAACTCGGCGAGGGTGCGGGTACGCATCCGCTGGGTCTTGCCGCCGTGCAGCCCGCCGGCCCGTACGCCGACCGCGGCGAGCTGCTGGACCAGCCGGTCCACCCCGAGCTGGGTACGGGCGAAGATCATGGTCCGGCCGGCCCGGGCCGCGATGGACGCCGCCACGGCGAACTTGTCGTGCGGCGGGATCAGCAGCAGGTGGTGGTCCATGGTGGACACCGCGGCGGTCGGCGGTGCGGTCGAGTGGGTGACCGGGTCGGTCATGAACCGCTTGACCAGCGAGTCGACGTCACCGTCCAGCGTGGCCGAGAACAGCAGCCGCTGGGCGTCGGCGGGGGTCTTCGCCAGCAGTTCGGTGACCTCCGGAAGGAAGCCCATGTCGGCCATCTGGTCGGCCTCGTCGAGCACGGTCACCTCGACGTCGTCCAGGTGGCAGACGCCCCGGGCGATGAGGTCGGCCAGCCGTCCCGGCGTCGCCACGACGACCTCCACGCCCCGGTTGAGCGCGTCGATCTGCCGGTCGTACGGCACGCCGCCGACGGCGGTCTTGAGGAACACGCCGACCGCCTTGCCGAGCGGCATGAGCGCGTCGTTGACCTGCATGGCCAGCTCCCGGGTGGGCACCAGCACCAGGGCCCTCGGGTGCAGCGGGCGGGCCCGCCCGCCGTCGGCGATCCGGGCGATCACCGGCAGGCCGAAGGCGAGGGTCTTGCCGGAGCCGGTCTGACCCCGGCCGAGGACGTCCCGCCCCGCCAGGGCGTCCGGGACGGTGGCCCGCTGGATCGGGAACGGGGTGGTGATGCCCTGCCGGTCGAGCGCCCGGACCAGCGGCCTGGGCAGCCCGAGCCCGGCGAAGTCGGTGTCGGTGTCGGTCGTCGCGTCGGCCTCGTCGATCCGGGCCGCCCCGGTCGGGGCGTCCACGGCCCCGGCGGGGGCGGTGTCGGCGCTTCCGCCGGTCGGGGCGCCCACGGCCTCGGCGGGGGCGGTGTCGGCGTTCTCCCCGGTCGGGGCGTCGAAAACGGACGGGAACGTGCTGGGATCAGCAAAGGTGGTCAAGAAATGCCTTTCGAGCGGGGCGCATCTTCGCGATGGCCTGCCGCAGCTGAACGCCGCCGAATCGCCCGCAAGACCGCCCATGGACGCGCAACACACGCGCCGGGTCAGTGATCACTACAAGTGTACGGCGGCGCGGCGAACCCGCCACCTGACCGTCGGACGGTAGTGGGCGGGCTCACCTCCGCGTCGGGCCGGCGTCAGCCGTCGATGAGTCCGCCCATCATGCCGTGCATCGCGTCCCCGGCGACGAGCACGACGAGCAGCCCGATCGCGACCAGCAGGATCAGCGACGCCACCAGGACGACCACCACCCTCCGGGTGCTGGACGGGGGCGTGGGCGAGTCCGCCCAGCCCTGCGCCAGGATGTGCCCGGTCAGCGAGCCGGAAGTTTCCGCCGCGCCGCCGGTCGGAAGGGCGACCGTGGCGAACCCGGGCCCGTCCGTGTCGTACGCGGTGTTGGCCAGGTCCACCGACGCCGGATCCGGCCGGACGCCGGAACCCCAGGCCGGGGCGTGGACCGGCGAGGCTCCGCCGCTCGGCGGCGTCGACCAGGCGACGGTGGGGGACGCGCCGTACGTCGTGGAACCGGGGCTGGCCGGGCTCGTGCCGGGGGTGGGGTCGTGCGCGGTGGGCGTGCTGCTGGTCGACCAGGCGACGGTGGGGGACGCGCCGTACGTCGTGGAACCGGGGCTGGCCGGGGCCGTGCCGGGGGTGGGGTCGTGCGCGGTGGGCGTGCTGCTGGTCGACCAGGCGACGGTGGGGGAGGCGCCGTACGTCGTGGGCCGCCCGGAGGTGGCCGAAGCCATGCCGGGGGTGGGGTCGTGCCGGGTGGCCGGGCTGGCGGGCGGCGGCCAGGTGGGCAGCGCCGGCGCCGGAACGACCGGCGCCGGTGAGGTCGGTGCCTGCGCCGACGCGGTCATCGGCGGCGGCGGGAACGGCGGGGCCGGCCTCGGTGCGGGCGGCGGTGGTGCCGGCGGTACCGGCGGCGCGGGCGGCGGGCTGGGCGGACCGGGCACCGGCGGTGGGCTGGGTGGCACGGGACCGGGGCCGGGCGGCGGCAGCGGACCCGGCGGGTGCGGCCCGGGCAACGGCGGCGCCGGCTCGGGGATTGGCGGCTGCGGCGACGGCGGGACGGGCCCTGGCACGGGTGGCGTGGGCGGTACGGGGCCGGGCACCGGCGGCGTGGGCGGCACGGGTGGCGTGGGCGGTACGGGGCCGGGCACGGGCGGCGTGGGCGGTACGGGGGCAGGCGCGGGCGACGGCGGATGCGGCGCCGGGGCGGGCTCCGGTTCCGGGGTGGGCGGCGTGGGCGGCTCGGCGGGCTCCGGGGGCCGGGCCGGCTCCGGGGGCTCGGGGTTCACCGGGGCCGACCGGTACACCTTGGTGCCGCCGGCCACCCGCCCGGCGGCCCCGTCCGCCTCGGGGGTGGAGACGCGCAGGCCCGGTACGGAGGCGCTGGCCCGGGCCGCACTGGCCGCGCCGACTCGCTGGGCCGGGACGGCTGGGGTGGCCGCGCCACCGGGTGCCGCTGACCTGGCCGTGTCGGCGGACCCAGCCGGTGTGGACGCCGGGACCGCGTCCGGAGCTGGCGGCTGGGCGGTGTCCGGCGCGCCGGCACGGTACGTGGTGCCACCCCCGCCGGTGGCCGGCAGCGCCACCCCTTCCGGTCGTGCGGTGACGGTGGCGACGCTGGCTCGGGCCCAGGCGGCGGTGGCCGGCACGGAGGCGCGCCCGGCCGGCTCGGCCCGGCCGTCCTGGGACGCCCCGGCGGTCAGCGGACGGTCAGCCGAACCGCCGGCGAGCAGGGCCTCGGCCGGGCCGGTCGTACGGTCGGCGGGGCCGGAGTCGGCTGTCCGCAGCGGAACGTCTTGCTCGCCCATGGTCGCCCTCCGTGCCCACGCTCGCCCCTCCGGCCACGGCGTCGGGCCAGAGGTGTCTCCGTGTCACGGTGCCACATCCCCGCCCGGCCGCACAGCCGGAGTGGACGGTTGCGGTCAGCTGGGGCTCGTCGAGGGGTTCGGCGACGGGCTCGGCACGGGGGTGCCGGACGTCCCGGCCGGCGTCGGCGACTGTGACTCCGACTCCGCCGGCGGTTCGCTGGACGACGACGGGCTCGGCGCCGAGGTGGACGGTGCCGCGGTCGGCGACCCGGTGGGCGCGGGCGTCGCGGTCGTCGGCCGTGGGACCGGCCTCGTGGGCAGACTCGGCTTCGCGGGAACGCTGGCGCTCGGGCTCGGCTGCGGCGGCTTCGTCGTCGTCGGCGAGGGGGTCGGCGTGGCCGGGGCGGGCACCGCCCCGACGACCCGGGTGGCGGCGTACATCCGGGACCAGGCGACCTGGGAAATCTTCACCCGCTGGCCGGTCGTGGGCGCCTGCACCATCTTGCCGCCGCCGATGTACATCCCCATGTGGTAGATGGTCGTCCAGCTGCTGCCGGAGGCGAAGAAGATCAGGTCGCCGGGGAGCATGGCGTCCCGGCTCACGGTGCGGGCGCGGGTGGCGTAGTACTGGTCGCGGGAGACCCGGGGCAGCCCGTAGTAGCCCGCCGACCGGTACGCCGCGTACACCAGACCGGAGCAGTCGAAGGTGTCCGGCCCCTCGGCGGCCCACTCGTACCAGTCGCCGAGCTGGGCCAGGGCGTAGCGGACCGCGGCCAGCGCGGTGGGGTGCGCGACGAGGCCGTTGGCGCTCTGGCCCTGGACGTACGACTCGCCGAGCCGCTGCTCCGCCGCCTCCTGCTGGCGCTCCAGCTCGATCAGCTGCTCGGCGTTGTCCCGGCGCAGCTTGACCAGCTTCGCCTCCTGCTCGTGGAGCGACTTCTCCACGACGGCGTACTGCTCCCGGACGGTGCGTACCCGGGTGTCGGCGGCCGTCCACGC
Source organism: Micromonospora sp. B11E3 (assembly GCF_039871625.1). Taxonomy (NCBI): domain Bacteria; kingdom Bacillati; phylum Actinomycetota; class Actinomycetes; order Micromonosporales; family Micromonosporaceae; genus Micromonospora; species Micromonospora sp. B11E3. Next base: position 28,181 of record NZ_JBDPMC010000005.1, read on the forward strand.
CTGGTGCGCGATCTGCTCGGCGGCGCGGGCCCGGCTCAGCTCGCCGGCGGCGGCGGTGGTGGCCCCGTCGGCCTGCTCGCCCCGGCTGAGTTGCTGGAGCATGCTGAGGCTGTGCAGGTCCCGGGCGAACTCGCCGGGCGGCAGCGCGGCGGCGGCCTTCAGCGCGGCGGCCGCGGCGGCGTCGGCGCCCTCCTGCGCCCGGGCCAGGTTGTCGCGGGCGGTCTTCAGGTCACGGTCGGCGGTGGCGAGCTGGGCCTCCGCCTCGGTGCGTTGCTGGCGCAGCCCGAGCAACTGGTCGCCGAGGAGCCCGACCTGGGCCTCGGCGGCCGCGATGGCCATGGCGAGCGGGCCGTTGCCCAGCGGCGACACGGGGGCGCCGGGGCCGGGAGTGCCGGTCAGCCCGCCCGGACCGTTCGCGCCGGGCAGCTGCACGCCGCCGACGGCCACCGGGCGGGACCCGGTGTCGGGCACGACGTTGGGCAGCGGCGGTTCGGCGTACGCGGGGGCGGCGATCGCCGCGGCGGCGACCGCGCTGAGCAGGGCGGACCAGAGCGCCGGCCGCAGCACCGGGGAGATCAGCGGCCGCCACCGTCGTTGCCGTCGTCGTCCCTGCCCGCTCTGCACCATTCCGCTCCCCGTCCGGCGTGGTCCAGCCGCGCCACTGCCACGCGGCACGGTGCGCGCCGGCGAAGTGCGGCCCGCCCCACCTGTCTTACCGCACCGAGGCAACGATGTCGATGCGCGGAGGGTAACGACCGGCTGAGAGTACCGGTGAAGTACGTCGCTGCGGCCGACCGGGCGAGGGGCCGGTCGCCGATCCGACGTACGCTCGACCCGGACCACAGGTGGAAGGGACGTGGCTTTCGATGGACGCCGGACTCAAGCGCGAACTCGAGGCGAAGGTGTACGCGGGGGAGCGGCTGACGCGCGAGGACGGGATCGCCCTCTACTCCAGCGACGACCTGACCTGGTTGGGCCGGCTGGCCCACCACCGGCGCACCGAGCTGAACGGCGACCGGGTCATGTTCAACGTCAACCGGCACCTGAACCTGACGAACGTCTGCTCGGCGTCGTGCGCGTACTGCTCCTTCCAGCGGAAGCCGGGCGAGAAGGACGCCTACACGATGCGCATCGACGAGGCCGTCCGCAAGGCGAAGGAGATGGAGGACGAGCAGCTCACGGAGCTGCACATCGTCAACGGCCTGCACCCGACCCTGCCCTGGCGCTACTACCCGAAGGTGCTGCGCGAGCTGAAGGCGGCGCTGCCGAACGTCAAGCTCAAGGCGTTCACCGCGACCGAGGTGCAGTGGTTCGAGAAGATCAGCGGCCTGCCCGCCGACGCGATCCTCGACGAGCTGATGGACGCCGGGCTCGAGTCGCTCACCGGCGGCGGCGCGGAGATCTTCGACTGGGAGGTCCGCCAGCACATCGTCGACCACGCCTGCCACTGGGAGGACTGGTCGCGCATCCACCGGCTGGCCCACGCCAAGGGCATGAAGACCCCGTCGACCATGCTCTACGGCCACATCGAGGAGCCCCGGCACCGGGTCGACCACGTGCTGCGGCTGCGCGAGCTGCAGGACGAGACCGGCGGGTTCGTGGTCTTCATCCCGCTGCGCTACCAGCACGACTTCGTGGACTCGGCGGACGGCAAGATCCGCAACCGGATCCAGGCCCGGACGACGATGGCCTCGCCGGCCGAGTCGCTGAAGACGTTCGCGGTCTCCCGGCTGCTGTTCGACAACGTCCCGCACGTGAAGTGCTTCTGGGTGATGCACGGCCTGTCGGTGGCCCAGCTCTCGCTGAACTTCGGCGTGGACGACCTGGACGGTTCCGTCGTGGAATACAAGATCACCCACGACGCCGACTCGTACGGCACCCCGAACACCATGCACCGGGACGACCTGCTGCACCTGATCTGGGACGCCGGCTTCCGGCCGGTGGAGCGCAACACCCGCTACGAGGTGGTCCGGGAGTACGACGCCGCCCCGTCGCCGGCGGAGCGGCGCGCCGAGCCGCAGCAGGTCTGGGCCTGAGCCGGCCCGGCGTGACGTCGTGAGCGAGCAAGGGCAGCGCAGTCAGAGCGGGTTTCCCCGGCGGGACGCCGAGGGGCGGATCGTCGCGTACGGCGACCTGCTCGGGGTCGGCCTCGCCGGCGTGGTGATCGGGATGCTGGCCCTGCTGGTGTTCGACTGGGGCTTCGCCACGGTCGGGGCGGGCGAGTTCGGCCGGGCCAACGGCTGGCTGGCGATCATCCTGCCCGCGTGGCTGTTCTGGGAGGACTTCCGAGCCTGGGAGTTCGGCTTCGCCCGGGTGGCGGCGGCCCTCGTGGCGGGCGTGGTCGCCGTGCTCGGCGGGATGCTGGCGATCGGCCAGGTCGCCGGGCTGCCGCCGCTGCTCTCCGGCGGGCTGGCCGCCGCGGCGTTCACGCTGCTGTACGGGACGGTCTGGTTTCATGGCGTGCGTTGGCTCGCCCGCCGGACGGGCTGAACGACGCCGGTCGGGGCGGGCTCGGCCGAACCTTCCGCCCCGGGCGGAGAACGGAGAGGGAACGTGAGCGCGGCGGTCAAGTACACGCTGGGCCGGATCGGGCTGTTCGTGGTGATCATCGCGGCGCTCTGGCCGGTCGAGATGGACATCTTCCTGAAGCTGATGCTGGCGCTGGTGTTCTCCGCCGCCCTCTCGTTCTTCCTGCTCCGCGGCTGGCGGGACGAGATGGCCGAGGAGATGGCCGGGGCGGCCGAGCGGCGCCGTGCCGAGAAGGAGCGGCTGCGCTCCGCGCTGGCCGGCGAGGACGAACAGCCGGACCAGCGGCCGGCCGACGACGGGCGGTGACCGTGGCGCCGCCGGGGGCGGCGGCGCCACGGTCGACCTTCGGGGCGACTACCAGTTGGTGGAGCCGGGGATCTGCGGCCACGGCCGGTTGTCCGGCTTGATCAGGTACGCGATGCCACCCGACCCGCCGGCGACGGTGCCGTTGGCCCGGTAGCGCTTGGTGCGCAGCCAGATCTGCTCGAACTGTTCGCGCTTGTAGACGTTGCGGACCTCGGCGTTCGAGGAGGACGCCGGGTCGTTGACGATCACGTCACCGTCGGCGGTGAAGCCGACGATCACGAAGAGGTGGCCGGAGGTGCCGTAGTTCGACCCGTCCAGCTCCTCGGCGAGGAACGACTGCGAGGTGATCACCGGGATGCCGGCCTTGATGAAGCGCTCCACCTCGTCCAGCGAGTGCAGGCGGGTCACCCGGGCGTCGATGCCGGGGAAGGTAGCCGCGTACGCGGTGTTGAAGGGCCAGTTGCCGGCGCCCTCGTACTCGCTGTCCCAGGTCATCCGGGCGGCGTGGGCGACCTGCGGGTCGGTGTAGCCGGGGGTGATCCAGGACATGTCGCCGGCGGACGGCAGCTTGCCGTAGTACTCCAGCACCATCGTGGTCGACGTCGGGCTGCACCAGACCTGCCCGCCGCCGCCCCACTCCGGGTACTTGCCGCGGTGGATCATCTGGGAGCGCGGCGGCACGGGCAGCTCGGTGCCCCACGCGATCCCGCCCTGGCTCGGCGTGACGGTGAACCGGTCGGGCACGTTCGAGCTCATCGCGCCGAGCATCCAGACCCGGGGCGACGCGGCCTGACCGGGCTTGCGGTACAGGCTGAGCCGCAGCTGGTACGAGCGCAGCAGCACCCCGGCGTCGGCGTCGTCGATGGAGAACGTGTCCGTCCAGATGGTCGACCAGGGGTCGCCCTGGCCGTCCAGGGTGGCCCGCTTGATGTCCTGGTCGCCGGAGGCCCAGCGGCCCATCACGTACCACGGGGTCCGGTTGCCCGTGTTGTAGGTGCCCTGGAGCTCGACCTGGAGCCAGGTGCCGGCCGGGGTGTCGGCGTTCCAGGACGCGACCAGCTCCGTCGCGTCGAAGCCGACCTGCGTCTCGGGCGAGGTCCAGGTGGCGTACTCCCAGGTCCCGGTGGCGCCGCTGTGCTCGTCGGTGAACTCGGTGGTGCCGGCGGGCCGGTCGATGGTGATCCCCGTGCGGTGGCCGGGGAGGGCCTGGGTGCCCCGGTGCTCCCCGGCGTGCCAGTCGGGGTACGTGGACCACTCCTGGAAGGTGATCTGTTCGTCGTGCGCCACGACCGGCAGGTTGTTGTCGGCGTGGGCCGGCACGGACGTGCCGGCGAGGGTGAGCGCGGTGACGCCGGCGATGGCGACCGCGCGCAGAGATCTCATGGCCATGGCAGCTCCCCAGGGAAACGGCATCATTGCTGGCCACTATCCCGCTCGGCGGGAAGTTTCGCCAGATGCTCCCGGATGGAAAATGATTGCCGCCGGGAGGATCGGGTCGGGATGGATTGGACAATGAAGGATATTGATATGACCATGTGACGGGTGGTGAAGTGTTCATCACCAAACGGGATCTCCCCGTGCCCAGAGGAGGTTGTCCATGGGCTTCCCCGCCCCCGTCCGCCTGCGTCGCGCGCTGGTGCTCGCCGCCGCCGCCGGCCTGGGTCTCGTCACCGTGGCCACCGGGCCGGTCTCCGCGCGACCCGCCCCCGACCCCGCCCCCGACTCGGCTTCCGCCCCGTACCGGGTGCTCGGCCCGCGTACCCTGGCCGACCGCAACGCGGTGGCCCGCACCGGCGCGGCCATCGACTACGTCGAGCACGGCAAGCTGCATGTCACGGCCACCGGCGCCGAGGCGGCGGCGATCACCCGGCTCGGCTTCAAGCTGGAGAAGGAGGCCCTGCCGGCCCCCGGCGACGTCGGCACGTACGGCTTCCCGTCCGCCGACTCCAACTACCACGACTACGCCGAGCTGACCGCCGCGGTGAACAAGGTGGTCACCGACCACCCGGCCATCGCCCGCAAGTCCAGCATCGGCCGGTCGTACGAGGGCCGCGACCTGATGGCCGTGAAGATCTCCGACAACGTCGGCACCGACGAGAGCGAGCCGGAGATCCTGTTCAACTCCCAGCAGCACGCCCGCGAGCACCTGACCGTCGAGATGGCGATCTACCTGCTCAACCTCTTCACCGACAACTACGGCACCGACACCCGGATCACCAACATCGTCAACACCCGGGAGATCTGGATCGTCCCCACGGTCAACCCGGACGGCAGCGAGTACGACATCGCCACCGGCTCGTACCGGTCCTGGCGGAAGAACCGGCAGCCCAACAGCGGCTCGTCGTACGTCGGCACCGATCTCAACCGCAACTGGGGCTACAACTGGGGCTGCTGCGGCGGCTCGTCCGGCTCCACGTCGTCGGAGACCTACCGCGGCCCGTTCGCCTTCTCCGCGCCGGAGACCCAGGCGCTGCGCAACTTCGTCAACAGCCGGGTCGTCGGCGGGGTGCAGCAGCTCAAGGCCAACATCGACTTCCACACGTACTCGGAGCTGGTGCTCTGGCCGTTCGGCTACACCACGGCGAACACGCCCACCGGGATGACGCTGGACCAGTACAACACCTTCGCCACGCTCGGCCAGCGGATGGCGGCCACCAACGGCTACACCCCCGAGCAGTCCAGCGACCTCTACATCACCGACGGCGACAGCCTCGACTGGATGTGGGGGGCGCACAAGATCTGGGCGTACACCTTCGAGATGTACCCCAGCTCGTCCTTCGGCGGCGGCTTCTACCCGCCCGACGAGGTGATCTCGCGGGAGACCGCCCGTAACCGGGAGGCGGTGCTGCTGCTCTCCGAGTACGCCGACTGCCCGTACCGGGTCATCAACAAGCAGACCCAGTACTGCTGACCGGACGCCGGTGGGGCCCGGCCCGCGCTGACGCGGGACGGGCCCCACGTCGGCGAGGTGCGGCCGGGGGGTGCGCTACCGTGGCAGCGACCAGCCCGCAGCGAAGCCGGTGCGAACCCGGCGCTGTCCCGCAACTGTGATGCCCCAGCGGCGTCCGCCCCCCACCGGGGCGGGCGCGGACGTCGGCCCGCGAGGGTCGGCCCCGACCCTGGCGTCGGCCGAGCGGCCGACGCCGTCGCGTGTGGGAGACGAGCCAGGCCGCCTGCGGCGCGGTCGCGACACGCGCCTTCGAGGAAGGGCGCCTCGCGGACGGGCGCCCGGCGACGCGGCTCCTGTCGGCGAAGCACCACGCTCCTCGACCGACAGGAGGACAAGTGTTCCGACGTACCCCCCGGCTGTTCGCCGCGACCCTCGCGGCGGCCGCGCTCGCGCTCGGCGCCTGCGCCGAGAAGACCGCCGACGCTCCCGAGCCCGGCGCCAGCTCGGCCGGCGCCGCCTTCCCGGCCACCGTCGGCAACCTGACGCTGGAGCAGCGCCCGGAGAAGATCGTCTCGCTCTCGCCGTCCGCGACCGAGATGCTCTTCGCCATCGGCGCCGGCAAGCAGGTCACCGCCGTGGACAACAACTCGAACTACCCGCCGGAGGCGCCGAAGAGCGACCTGTCCGGCTTCCAGCCCAACGCCGAGGCGATCGCCGCCAAGAGCCCCGACCTGGTGGTGCTCTCCAACGACACCAACAAGATCGTCGACCAGCTCACCACGCTGAAGATCCCGGTGCTGCTCACTCCGGCCGCGACCACGCTGGAGGACACCTACCGGCAGATCACCGACCTGGGCACGCTCACCGGCCACGCGACCGAGGCGGCCGACGTCACCGCGCGGATGAAGGACGAGATCGCCAAGCTGACGAAGGACCTGCCGCAGCGGTCGAAGAAGCTGACCTACTACCACGAGCTGGGCCCCGAGCTGTACAGCGTGACCAGCAAGACGTTCATCGGCTCGATCTACGCCCTCGCCGGCCTGGAGAGCATCGCCGACCCCTCGGACGCCGACGGCAAGAACGGCGGCTACCCGCAGCTGTCCCAGGAGGTCATCGTCAAGGCCAACCCGGACTTCGTCTTCCTGGCCGACACCAAGTGCTGCCAGCAGTCCGCGGAGACGGTGAAGGCGCGGAGCGGCTGGGCCGGCATCGCGGCGGTCAAGAACAACCAGATCGTCGCCCTCGACGACGACATCGCCTCGCGTTGGGGCCCGCGCGTCGTCGAGCTGCTGCGGGCCGTCGTCGACGCCGTCGCCAAGGTGCCGGCGTGACCCTCGCCAAGGGGCCCGGCGTGACCCCCGCCAAGGGACGCTGACCCCGGTGTCGAAGACGCGTACGGCCGACTCCCCCACGGGCCGGCCGGCTGGGCTCCGGCCCGGCTGGCTGGCCGTGGGGGTCGCCGCGGTGCTGGTCGCGCTGGTCGCCGGCGTGTCGCTCGGGCCGGTCAGCCTGCCGCCCGGCAGCGTCGCCGCCGAACTGCTCAACCTGCTGCCCGGCGTACGGCTGGAGAGCGGGCTCACCGAGCGCGAGATCGCCATCGTCACCGAACTGCGGCTGCCCCGGGTGGTGCTCGGGCTGCTCGTCGGCGGGCTGCTCGCCCTGGCCGGCGGTTGCTACCAGGGCGTGTTCCGCAATCCGCTGGCCGACCCGTACCTGCTCGGGGTGGCGGCCGGGGCCGGGCTCGCGGTCACCGCCGTCATCGCCCTCGGCGCCGGGGCGGGCGGCGCGCTGAGCGGGCTGCCGCTGACCATCCCGCTGGCCGCGTTCGCCGGCTCGCTCGGGGCGGTCGCCATGACGTACCTGCTCGGGGCGGCCGGCGGGCGGGGCCGATCCCCGGCCACCCTGATCCTGGCGGGGGTGGCCGTGTCCGCGTTCCTCTCCGCCGGCCAGACGTACCTGCTCCAGCGCAACTCCGACAGCATCCAGCAGGTCTACTCCTGGCTGCTCGGCCGGCTGGCCACCGCCGGCTGGCAGGACGTCCGGCTGGTCCTGCCGTACTTCCTGCTCACCGCCCTGGTGGTGCTGCTGCACCGGCGCGAGCTGGACGTGCTCTCCGTCGGCGACGACGAGGCGGCCAGCCTGGGCCTGCACCCGCAGCGGTCCCGGTACCTGCTGATCGCCGCCGCCTCGCTCGGCACCGCCGCGGCGGTCTCCGCGTCCGGGCTGATCGGCTTCGTCGGCATCATCGTCCCGCACACCGTGCGGCTGCTCGCCGGCGCCAGCTACCGGGTGATCCTGCCGCTGTCCATGCTGTTCGGCGGGGCGTTCCTGGCGCTGACCGACGTGGTCGCCCGGACCGCCGCCGCCCCCGCCGAGGTTCCGATCGGCGTGGTCACCGCGCTGCTCGGCGGCCCGTTCTTCGTCCTGGTCCTGCGCACCGCCCGGCGGGTGCTGACATGACCGGGGCGCCCGCCGTCGAGGTGCGGGACCTGCACGTCAGCCTGGACCGGACGCCGATCCTGTTCGGCGTCGACCTGACCGTCGCCGCAGGTGAGTGGGTCGCCGTGATCGGCCCGAACGGCGCCGGCAAGTCGACCCTGCTGCGCGCCGTCGGCGGCCTGCTGCCCGCGCCGGGTGCCATCTCCCTGTTCGGTACGCCGGCCGAGGCGCTGCGCCGCCGCGACCGGGCCCGGGTCGTGGCGACCGTCGCCCAGTCCCCGGTCGTCCCCGCCGGCATGTCGGTGTTCGACTACGTCCTGCTCGGCCGGACCCCGTACGTCCCGCCGCTCGGGCGCGAGTCCGCCGCCGACCTGGCCGCCGCGCGGGAGGTGCTGGACCGGCTGGACCTGGGCGGCTTCGCGCGCCGGGAGCTGGCCACCCTGTCCGGGGGCGAACGGCAGCGGGTGTTCCTCGCCCGGGCGCTCGCCCAGGGCGCCACCCTGCTGCTGCTCGACGAGCCGACGAGCGCGCTGGACATCGGCCACCAGCAGGAGGTGCTGGAGCTGGTCGACCAGCTGCGCCGCGAGCACGGCCTCACCGTGCTCGCCACCATGCACGACCTCTCCCTCGCCGGCGAGTACGCCGACCGGATGGTCCTGCTCGCCGCCGGTCGGGTCGTCGCGGCCGGCCCGCCGCGCGACGTGCTCACCGAGGAGCTGCTGAGCAGGCACTACCGCGCCTCCGTCCGGGTCCTTCCCGGCGAGCACGGCCCGCTCGTCGTCCCGGTCCGCCCCCGGTGATCGGTCCTCAGCCGGGGAGCGCGATGACCGAGAACAGGGCGCCCCGCGGGTCGCGCAGCGCGGCGACGCGGCCCTGGGAGGTGTCGCGGGGCGGGACGAGGACGGTCCCGCCCAGCTCGGCCGCCCGGGTGGCGGTGGCGTCCGCGTCGGCCACCGCGAAGTACACCGCCCAGTACGCCGGCAGGTCGTCCGGGAAGTCGTCGGCCAGCAGCGGCGGCATCATCCCGGCGACGATCCGATCGCCCAGCCGCCACCCCGTGTACGTCACCGGCTCCGCCGACTGCTCCTCCGGGTGCCAGCCGAAGACCAGCTCGTAGAAGACCTTCGCGCCCTCCGGGTCCGGTGTGATCAGCTCGTTCCAGCTCATCGCCCCGGGCACGTTGAACACCTCGGCCCCCCGGTGGGCCATCGGCTGCCAGACGCTGAACACCGCGCCGGCCGGGTCGGCGAACACGGCCATCCGCCCCTGGTCGAAGACGTCGAACGGGGCCACCAGCACCTGCCCGCCGGCCTCCGCCACCCGGGTGCTGACCAGGCCGGCGTCGTCGGTCGCCACGTACGTCGACCAGATCGGCACCTGGTCCGGCGTGGCGGGCGGTCCGGCGCCGGCCACCGCCCGCCCGTCCCTCAGGAACGTGGTGTAGCCGGCGGCCTCCGGCTGCGGCGCGACCCGCTCGGTCCAGCCGAACAGCTCCGGGTAGAAGCGCCGCGCGCCCGCCAGGTCGGGCGTGGCCAGGTCGGTCCAGCACGGCGTACCCGGCGGGACGCTGCTCACGGATGACCCCCCTCGGCAGGTGGCGACCCGGGACGGACGCCCTGCCGGCATCCTGGCATCGCCGCCTACCCGGCCGGGGCGGATTCGGGCAATCCGATCAGCCCAGCGGCTCGGGAAGCGGGGCGGTGTGCAGCACGGCGAGCCGGGAGACCGCCCGGGTGAGCACCACGTACAGCCGGTGCAGGCCGCGCGGCTCGGCGGCCATGATCGCGGCCGGTTCGACCACCACGACGTGGTCGTACTCCAGGCCCTTCACCACCGTCGCGGGCACCACGGTGACCCGCGCACCGGCCACCACGTCGTCGGCGGTCGCGGTGTCGACCCCGGCGTCGGCCAGCGCCGCGCGCAGGCCCGCGACCGCGTCGTCGGCGGCGATCACGCCGACCGAGCCGTCGTGGGCCAGCGCCGCGCGCACCTCGGCCACCGTCGCCGCGGGCAGGTCGGTCACCGTACGCACGTCCAGCGCCCCGTCGCGGCGCAGCGACTCGGCCGGCGGTACGTCGACCGCGAGCGCGGGCAGCAGCCGGTTCGCGAACGCCACCACGGCGGCGGGCACCCGGAAGCCGACGCTCAGCGGCACCACTGCCGCGTCGGGCTTGCCCAGGTGGGCCAGGGACTCCCGCCAGTCCCGCGCGGCCCACGGGGCGGTGCCCTGGGCCAGGTCGCCGAGCAGGGTCATCGAGCCGTGCTCGCTGCGCCGGGCGATGGCCCGGCACTGCATCGGGGAGAGGTCCTGCGCCTCGTCGACCACGACGTGCCCGAAGCTGGCGGGCCGTTCGAGCAGCCCGGCCGCCTCGTCGATCAGCAGCGCGTCGGCGGCCGTCCACTTCGTCGCCTTCGGGGTGCGGGCGGCCTTCGCCCAGGTCAGCAGCGCCTGCTCGGCCTCGGTCAGCACGCCGTCGGCCGCGGCGGCCAGCGCCGCGGGGTCGGCGAGCAGGGTGTGCACCAGCCCCTCCGGGGTGAGCGCCGGCCAGACCGCGTCGAGGAACTCGGTCACCGGCCGGCACCTGCCCATCCGGCGCAGCCAGGCGTCGCTGGGCGACTCGGCGCGGCGCGCCTCGGCCTGGCGCTGGAGCAGGCTCACCACCCGGGCCCGGACCCGCTCCCGGCCGGTGGCGTACGGCAACCCCTCCCGGCGGGTCTCCTCGACGACCCGGTGCAGCGGCTCCAGCCCGATCCGCCAGCGGAACGACCCGTCGGAGACCATGATCGGCTCGGTCGGCGTTCCGATGCCGCCCTCGGCCGCCCGGCGCAACACCTCGGCCATCCGCACGTCGTGCTTGAGGGCCGCCACCGTGGGGTCGTCGACCGCGCGCACCGGCACCCGGGCGATCAGGTCCTCCACGGTCGCCTGCTCGACCTCGACCTCGCCGAGCGCCGGCAGCACCGCCGCGATGTACGACAGGAACGCCCGGTTCGGCCCGACGATCAGCACGCCGGACCGGCGTAGCCGCTCCCGGTGCAGGTAGAGCAGGTACGCCGCCCGGTGCAGGCCGACGGCCGTCTTTCCCGTGCCCGGGGCGCCCTGCACGCAGATGGAGTCGGCCAGGTCGGCGCGGACCAGCTCGTCCTGCTCGGGCTGGATGGTGGCGACGATGTCCCGCATCGGGCCGACGCGGGGGCGTTCGATCTCGGCGGTGAGGATCCGGCTGGCCGTGCCCAGCTCCTCGCCCCGGTCCAGGTGCTCGTCCTCGAAGCTGGTCAGCGCGCCGGCGCTGAACCCGAACCGGCGCCGGACCGACACGCCCTGCGGGTCGCGGGCGCTGGCCCGGTAGAACGACCGGGAGATCGGGGCCCGCCAGTCCAGCACCAGCGGCTCGCCGAGGTCGTCGGTGACGTGCCGCCGACCGACGTGGTATCGGGCGTCGGCGAAGGTCAGCCTGCCGAAGAAGAGCGGCGTGGTGGGGTCGTCGGCCAGCTCGGCGACGCGCCGGGCCATGTGCCGGCCGAGCTGCTCGGCGGTGTACCTGTCGCCGGCGACCTTGTCGCCGGTGGCGTACAGCGCCTCGGCGCGTTCCCGCATCCGGCGCAGGGCGTCCCGGGAGGTGGCCAGGTGCTCGCGTTCGGCGGTGAGCTGGTCGTCGAGGTCGTGACCAGCGGTGGCGTCGTTCTGGGCGGCAAGGGCCATCCGAGCGGCCTTCCGGTGCGTTCGTGTGATCGGTCGACCTGGGCCGCCCGGCGCTCCGTCGGCAGGTGTCGGCTGTGCCCGGTGGGAGAAGGGGCGCGCGGAGTTCGCGCGGCGTTCGATCCTACGCCGCGGCCCGGTGGCGGGCGACCGGATTTCCGGCCGAGGCGGTGCGGGTGACCTGGTCGGGACCTGTCGCACGGAAGCAGACCAGGCGTTGGCGTTCGGGGCCGCAGGTCGGTCTCCGTCGGCGACCACCACAAGCTGTCGGTACTACAAAGAGTTTGTAGTACAAGCTGTTTGTAGTGCCTTCTCAAGATTGTCGGCAAGCGCGTGCCGGCTTGTTCCGGCCTGTGCCGAGTTCGGTGGGAGCGAGTCGTTGCCTGGCGGCTCCAGGTTAAGGATATTCTTAACCTGGAGGTGGGATGGTTGGACTGGGAGATCTTGATGACCAGCCAGGTCGAGGAGTTTCTGGATGCTCTTTACGAGGCCGACCGAGAGTCGCATCAACTCGTCAACCAGGCCATCCTGGTGCTGGAGCGCAACGGGCCGGCGGAAGGCCGTCCCCTGGTCGGCAGCATCACCGCTTCCCAGCTCAGCAACTTGAAGGAACTGCGGCCACCGTCGGCCGGGCGTTCGGAGGTCAGGATCTTGTTCGTCTTCGACCCGTGGCGATCTGCGGTCCTGCTCGTCGCAGGCGACAAGTCGGGCCGCTGGAACCGCTGGTACCGCGAGGCGATACCTGAAGCGGAACAGCTCTATGCCACGTACGTGAAGGAACGGCATGAGGAGATGGGGCGATGAGCGGAGTCAAGCGCTGGCGTGACAGCGACCACCTGGAGCGGGCGATCGATACCGCGGGTGGGAGGGAAGCCCTGGAAACGGCCGTCGGCGAGATGCTCGACCACGCGCGAGGCTGGCGCTTGGCTGAGCTGCGCAAGCGGCGCGACATGACCCAGGAACAGGTGGCTGCCCGGATGGGCGTCTCGGTGGCCCGGGTTTCCCAGATCGAAGCCGGTCACGTCTCGACTCAGGAGGTGCTTTCCCGCTATGTCGACGCACTCGGTGGCACGCTGAAGCTGATCGCGGACTTCGGCGACGAGCAGCTCAAGGTCGCATGACGCAGGCACGCCCCGAGCGGCACCGGGTGACGATCAGCGATCCGCAGGTGATGCGGGCGCTCGCCCATCCGGCCCGGCTCGCGATCATGGAACATCTCAGCTCGCTGGAGGGCGGCGCCACGGCCACCGAGTGTGCCCGGATCGCGGGCCTGTCGCCGAGCGCGACCAGCTACCACCTTCGCGCGTTGGCGAAGTTCGGCCTGATCGAGGAGGCGCCGAGCCGAGGCGACGCCCGCGAGCGCGTCTGGCGGTCGTTCAGCCCGTCGTACTACGTGGAGTCGGGGCAGGACGCCGACTCCGACGCCCGGGCGGCCGAGTTGGCGCTGGTCGACGCTCACCTGACGCGCGACGGCCAGCGCACCCGGGACTGGATCCGCCGGGCGCCGGAGGAGCCGGTCGAGTGGTACCGGGCCGCCTGGTTCAGCGACAGCCTGCTGCTGCTCACCGCGGAGGAGTTGGCCGGGCTCAACGAGGCGGTCCAGGAGTTGCTGGAGCCGTACCGGCGGCGGCTGCGGGTGGCCGATCCGCCCGAGGGCGCCCGGACCGTCGCGGTGCAGTACCGGGCTGTGCCCATCGACTGACGGGGCTTGCTCCGGCCAGGTGTGAAGGATTATTTTCGAAACATGTCCTTCGCACCTGGCCCGTCGCGCTGGCCGGACGTCTGGCTCGCCACCACCGCCCGAGGCGTCTCCACCTGCGGGGACTTCCTTGCCGCCAGCACCCTCACGCTGGCCCTACAGTCCGCCGGGGCCGGCGGACTGGCGGTGTCCGGCCTGCTGCTCGCGGCGAGCCTGCCGCTGGTCGCCCTCGCCCCGCTGACCGGCCGGCTGGCCGACCGCGTGGACTCCCGCGTCCTGCTCGTCGGGGCCGGGCTCGCCCAGGCCGCCGTCTGCCTCGCCCTCGCGTACGCCGGGCACCCGGCCCTGGTGATCGGCCTGGTGGCGCTGCTCGCGGCCGGCCTCGCGGTCACCCAGCCGGTGCTCTCGGCGCTGGTGCCGGTGATGGTCCGCCCGGCCGACCTGCCCCGGGCCAGCGCCCTGCACCAGACCGCCGGAACCCTCGGAGCGCTCGCCGGCCCGGCGCTGGCCGGGCTGCTGGTAGGGCAGTTCGGCGCCCGCCTGCCGCTGCTCGTGGACGCGGCGAGCTACCTCGCCCTGGTCGCCGCCGGCCTGCTGATCCGCACCAGGCGGGGCGGCGCGCGCAGCGCCGGGCCCGCGACCGGTGGCCCCGCCGCCCCGGCCGCCGCAGACGCGACCGCCGGGGCCGGCTGGCGACTGCGCCGGGACCCGCTGCTGTCCGCGATGATCGTCTCGCTGGCCGGCGTGATCGCCGCGGTCGGGGCGATCAACGTGGTCGAGGTGTTCTTCATCCGGGAGACGCTGGGCAGCTCCACCACCATGTACGGAGTGGTCACCGGGGCGTGGACGCTGGGCATCCTGCTGGGCGCGTGGCTGTTCGCCCCGCTCGCCCGGCGGCTCACCGACGACGGGCGGCTCCTCGGGGCGGGGCTGGCCCTGCTCGGCTTCTGCTGCCTGGCGGTGCTGGCCTCCGCCGCCGTGCCGTCCGCGCTGCTGCTGGTGCCGATCTGGCTGCTCGGCGGCGTCGCCAACGGCGGGGACAACGTCCTGAACAACGTGCTGCTCGCCCGCCGGGTGCCGGAGGCGGCGCGCGGCCGGGCGTACGCGATCTTCGGCGCCGCCAGCCAGGGCGCCGCGATGGCCGGCTTCGTGGCCGGCGGCGTGCTGCTGGAGCTGTTCGACCCCCGGCCGCTGGTGGCGGCGTGCGGCGTCGCGGGGACGCTGGTGGTCGCCGCGCTGGCCGTCCCGGTTGCCCGCGCTGCCCGGGTGGGGCGGGCGCCGGTGGCGGCTGCGGGATTCACCACTCCGGGGGCGGCCCGGTGAGCACCGTCCAGGCGGCGGAGTTACGGTCGCGGAATGGCTGACCGCGCTGCCCGTCCCCGGGTCGGACACATCCAGTTCCTGAACTGCCTGCCGATCTACTGGGGGCTGATGCGGTCCGGCGCGCTGATCGACGTCGACCTGCACAAGGACTCCCCGGACCGGCTCAGCGCCGCCCTGGTCGCCGGTGACCTGGACATCGGGCCGATCTCGCACGTGGAGTACCTGCGCAACGCCGACGAGCTGCTGCTCCTGCCCGACCTGGCGGTGGGCAGCGACGGCCCCGTGCTCTCGGTCAACGTGGTGTCGACCCGGCCGCTGGCCGAGCTGGACGGCGCCCGGGTCGCCCTGGGCTCGACCTCGCGGACCGGCGTGCTGCTGGCCCGGCTGCTGCTCGGCGAGCGGTACGGGGTGAACCCCGAGTACTTCCGCTGCCCGCCCGACCTGACGCAGATGCTGCTGGAGGCGGACGCCGGGGTGCTCATCGGCGACGTGGCGCTGCGGGCGCTCTACGAGGCGCCCCGGCGCGGGCTGGAGGTCACCGACCTCGGGCAGGCGTGGCGGGACTGGACGGGCCTGCCGATGGTGTTCGCCGTCTGGGCGGTACGCCGGGACTTCGCCACCGCGCATCCCGGGCTGGTGAAGGAGGTGCACGAGGCGTTCCTGCGCTCGCGCGACCTCTGCCTGCACGAGCTGGACCAGGTGGCCGAGGCAGGCGCCCGGTGGGAGCCGTTCGACGCGGACACCCTGGCCACGTACTTCCGGCGGCTGGACTTCTCGCTCGGCGAGCGGCAGGTCGCCGGACTGCGGGAGTTCGCCCGCCGGGCCGCCGAGATCGGCGAGGCGCCGGCGCTGCCCGAGGGCGGCCCGGAGTTCTTCGCCGGCTGACGCGGAGGCGGCTGCCGTCCCTGTGCCGTCGCGCCGCCCCGCCCGGGCGGCTGTCCTTGCGCCACCGCGTCGCCCCGCCCGGGCGTCAGGTCGGCGGGCGGAGCGCCGCCTCGGTGATCTTCTCGCAGTTCTTCATGCCGTACTCGTAGCCCATGCTGATCGGGTAGCGGACCATCACACCCATCGTCCAGTTGTCGCCGATGGCCAGGCAGTTGATGTGCATCTCCTGCTCCCTGGTCCGGTCGATCCAGCCGTTCTTGATCGCGATCTTCTTCTGCTCGGCGGCCGGGAACGCCTTGCGGATGCCGAAGTCGCCGGTCCCGCGGACGAGCCGCATCTCGTTGAGCAGCCAGTTCGTCCACTTGGGCCCGGCGGCCCGGCCGTCCTTGATGCAGGCGCCCAGGCGGGCGGTGTCCCGGGGGGAGAGGTTGGTCCGGCTCCAGCCGCCGTCGGCGGCCGGGCTGCTGTCGGTGAGGTCGCACATCGAGACCAACCGCTTGATCGACGCGGACCGGCCGACGGAGTTGTAGAACTGCTCGGCCCGGGTGTTGTCGCTGTCCCGGATGATCAGGGTGGCGTCGGCCAGCTTGGCCTTGCTCGGCGTCTGCCCGGCGTCGGCGGTCCGGCGCAGGTAGTCGGCGACGATCCAGGACTTGATCAGCGACGCGGTGGTGCTGGTCTCGTCCATGTTGTCCGAGCCGATGATCTTCCCGGTGCGGGTGTCCAGGACGCTCCACGCGTACCAGCCCTCGATGTCGAGGTCCAGCTCCTCGTCGACGAACGGCAGCGGCTCCAGCGACGCCGACGGCGACGGGGTGGGCGAGGGGGTCGCACGCGAGCTGCGGTCCGCCGCCGTGCCGGTCGACCGGGCGGCCGGCTTGCCCCACTGGGCGGTGGCGTTCGACGCGAGCGGGGAGCCGGGCAGCAGCCGCAGCGACACAAGCACCAACCCGATCAGGACGGCCGCGACGGCGATCAGCCGCAGCGGTGACGCCTCGCGCCCCGAGCGGTTGTCCCGCCGGTTGCCGGCCATCAGAGCTTCCCGATCGGCTGCTGCGGCACCTTGAGCGCGGCGCCCGGCTGTGGGGTGACGAGCTGGGTGGCGACGCTGGCGCAGACCTTCGCGCCGTACGACAGTCCCTTGCTCTGCGGGTAGCGCAGCATGACCGCGAGGCTCCACTTCTCGGTGACCGCGAGACAGTTCACGTGCCAGTTGCCGTCGTAGTTCAACGGCGTCCAGCCGTTCTTGATGCTGACCGGACCCTGGGCCTTGATCTCGGCGGGCAGGCCGTCGACGATCCCCCACTTGCCGCCGCCGGACGTGGCCTGCTGCTCCTTGACGCTGCCGCGGACCTTGCTCATCTCGTCGAGCACCCACTCGGTCCACTTGGGCCCGGCGGCCTTGCCGTCGGCGATGCAGTCGCCGAGCCGGACGGCGTCCCGGGGGGACATCCGGGTGAAGCTCCACCAGCCCAGGTACGGGGGCACGTTGCCGCGCTTGGTGTCGGTGAGCCCGCAGATGGTGATCGCCCGCTTGATCACCCGCCCCGGATCGCCGTTCGCCGGCACGTCCCGGTACGAGCCGCCCGCCGCGGCGAAGACCCGGTTCGCCGCGGTGTCGTTGCTGTCCCGGATGGCCAGGCTGGCGTCCCTCTTCAGGCTGGCCGGCGGCTCCTTGTCGCCGAGCCGGCGCAGGTAGTCCGAGACGATCCAGGCCTTGATCATCGACTCGGTCGAGCTGGTCGAGGCCATGTTCTTCGAGCCGGAGATCTCGCCGCTCGCCCGGTCCATCAGCGCCCAGCCGAAGAACTCGCCGGAGAAGTTCACCGAGACCGGGCCGGCGGCCAGGGTCGGCGCGGGCGGGGCGGTCGGCTCGGGGGCGGCCACGCTTCCCGCGCCGCCCCCGCTGCCGCCGCTGTCGTCGCCGGCGAGGCGCGCGTACGCGGCGGGAACCAGCATGCCGCCACCGAGCAGGACCGCCACGACGGCGAGCACCATGGCCACGCGAGATCGCATGAGTGGGTGAACTCCAGATGTCCGGGCCGGGGGGAGCCGGCTGTTGTCAGAGATGATCGGCGTTCGCCGAGGCCGGGGGAGGTGGCCTCCGGTCGGGCTGGCGATCGTCGGCAGCCGATCGGTGTGACGGGCAGAAGTCTACGTCCGGACGGCCCCGGTGCCAGGCACCCACCGGCCGGCAACTTGGTGCGAAGGCGGGATAATGGACCGCTACGCCTGTCTTGGGGCGATTCGCTCTTGAAAAGTGACCCATGACACAGCTCGCGCGCCGCCTGGCGGCCGCCTGGTGATCGTCCGAACCTGATTCCACCTCCGGAATCCTGTGACACCCCTCTGGTGTCACCGATGGCGAGCTGTAACACTTGCTGTCATGTACGGCAACGATTTCCCCGCCCCCGAGGACGCGCCCGGCGGCGGCCTGCTCGGCGAGGTGGAGGCGGCGGAGGCGGCCCTGCGCGAGGCGGCGGCCCGGCAGCGCGGCGGCGCCGCCGACGCGGGCGCCGATCTTGAGGCGTACTTCGCCGACGTGATCGCGGCCGACCAGAAGATCGAGCCCCGGGACTGGATGCCGGAGGCGTACCGGAAGACGCTGATCCGGCAGATCGCCCAGCACGCGCACTCCGAGATCATCGGCATGCAGCCGGAGGGGAACTGGATCAGCCGGGCGCCCTCGCTCAAGCGCAAGGCCATCCTGCTGGCCAAGGTCCAGGACGAGGCCGGGCACGGCCTCTACCTGTACGCCGCCGCCGAGACCCTCGGCGTCGGCCGGGACGAGCTGGTGGAGCTGCTGCTCGATGGCCGGCAGAAGTACAGCTCGATCTTCAACTACCCCACCCTCACCTGGGCCGACGTGGGCGCGATCGGCTGGCTGGTCGACGGCGCCGCGATCGTCAACCAGGTGCCGCTCTGCCGCTGCTCCTACGGGCCGTACGCGCGGGCGATGATCCGGGTCTGCAAGGAGGAGTCGTTCCACCAGCGGCAGGGCTACGAGATCCTGCACACCCTCGCCCACGGCACCCCCGCGCAGAAGGCGATGGCCCAGGACGCGGTGGACCGCTGGTGGTACCCGTCACTGGCCATGTTCGGCCCGCCGGACGGCGACTCGACCCACTCCGCCCAGTCGATGGCCTGGAAGATCAAGCGCTTCTCCAACGACGAGCTGCGTCAGCGCTTCGTCGACATGTGCGTCGGCCAGGCCGAGATCCTCGGCCTCACCCTGCCCGACCCCGACCTGCGCTGGAACGAGGAGCGGCAGTCGTACGACTACACCCAGCCGGACTACGACGAGCTGATGCAGGTGATCAAGGGCAACGGCCCGTGCAACCGGCAGCGGATGGAGCACCGCCGCCGCGCCCACGACGACGGCGCCTGGGTACGCGAGGCCGCCGCGGCGTACGCGGCGAAGCGGAGGAGCAGGGAGAAGGTGCCCGCATGAGCGAGCGTCAGCGAGCGAATCATCAGCACAGCGCGGACGTGCCTCATGCCGGCGCCGAGCGAAGCGAGGTGGCGGCATGAGCAAGGAATCCTCGCCGCTGTGGGAGGTGTTCGTGCGGGCCCGGCGCGGCCTGTCGCACACCCACGTCGGCAGCCTGCACGCCCCCGACGCGGAGCTGGCCCTGCGTAACGCGCGGGACCTCTACACCCGCCGCCAGGAGGGCGTCTCCATCTGGGTGGTGCCGGCCGGCGCGATCACCGCCTCCAGCCCGGACGAGAAGGACGCCTTCTTCGACCCGGCGGCCGACAAGGTCTACCGCCACCCGACCTTCTACGAGGTGCCGGACGGGGTGGCACACCTGTGAACGGCCCGTTCGACTTCGCCCTCGCCCTCGGCGACGACGCGCTGATCGCGGCGCAGCGGCTCGCCGAGTGGACCAGCCGCGCGCCGGAGATGGAGGAGGACGTCGCCCTGGCGAACATCGCCCTCGACCAGCTCGGCGCGGCCCGCCTGCTGCTGACGTACGCGGGCGAGCTGGAGGGCGCCGGGCGGGACGAGGACGCGCTGGCGTACCTGCGCGACGACCGCGAGTTTCGCAACTGCCTCCTGGTCGAGCTGCCCAACGGCGACTTCGCGGTGACCATGGCGAAGCTGTTCCTCCTGTCGGCGTACCAGCTCCCGCTGTACACGGCGCTGGCCGGCTGCGCGGACGAGCGGCTCGCCGCGATCGGCGCCAAGGCGCGCAAGGAGTCGGCGTACCACCTCGACCACAGCTCGCTGTGGGTGAAGCGGCTCGGCGACGGCACCGAGGAGTCGCACCGCCGGATGCGGGCGGCCGTGGAGCAGGTCTGGCCGTACGTCCACGAGCTGTTCGCGCCGTGGCCCGGCGCGCCGGTCGACCCGGCGACCCTGCGGGCCGAGTTCGACGCGACCGTCGATTCGGTCCTCGCCGAGGCCACGCTCGACCGGCCGGCGGACGGCTGGGCCCCCGCCGGCGGGCGGGACGGCGTGCACACCGAACACCTGTCGTACCTGCTGGCCGAGATGCAGGTGCTGCACCGCGCCCACCCGGGAGCCCAGTGGTGAGCGCGAGGAGTGCAGCGCAGCGGAGCCCCGCAGTCGCGAACGGAAGGTGGCTCTGGTGAGTGCGCGGGAGGCCGTGGCGGCGGTGGTGGACCCGGAGATCCGGGTGCTCACCATCGACGAGCTGGGCATCCTCCGGTCCGTCGACGAGGATCCGGTCACCGGCCGGGTCGTCGTGGCGATCACCCCGACGTACACCGGCTGCCCGGCGATGGACGTGATCCGCGCCGACATCCGCCGGGCGCTCGCCGCCGCCGGCCACCCCGACGCGGAGGTCCGCACCGTGCACGCCCCGGCGTGGAGCACCGACTGGATCTCCGAGTCCGGGCGGGCCAAACTCGCCGCCGCCGGCATCGCCCCGCCCGCCCCGGCCGCGCCCGGGGGCGTCGTGCCGCTTACCCTCGCGGTGCGCTGCCCGCGCTGCGGCTCGCCGGAGACCGAGCAGGTCAGCCGGTTCGGCTCGACCGCGTGCAAGGCCCTCTGGCGCTGCCGCGCCTGCTCCGAACCCTTCGACCACCTGAAGGCGCTGTGACTGTCACCATCACCCGCCCGGTCCGCCGCCGGCCCGCGTTCCACCCGCTGCCCGTCGCGGCCGTCGACCGGCTCACCGCCGACGCCGTGGCGATCACGTTCGCCGTGCCCGAGGAGCTGCGGGCGACCTTCGCGTTCCGCGCCGGCCAGCACCTGACCGTGCGTCGTCCGGCCGAGGCGGCCGGGAAGGCGGGCGCGACCGGGACGGCCGGCGAGGACGTGCGGCGGTCGTACTCCATCTGCTCCACGCCGGACGAGCTGGCCCGGCACGGCCGGCTGCGGATCGGGGTGCGGGAGATCCCCGGGGGCGCCTTCTCCGCGTACGCCTGCCGCGCACTGCGGGGCGGTGACACGGTCGAGGTGCTGCCCCCGCTCGGCAACTTCACGACGGCGTTCGCGCCGGACCGGGTCCGCCACTACGGCGCGGTGGTCGCCGGCTCCGGCGTCACCCCGGTGCTGTCGCTGGTCGCCACGGCCCTGGCCGTCGAGCCGGCCAGCACCTTCACCCTCGTGTACGGCAACCGTACGGCGAACTCCGTGATGTTCGCCGAGGAGTTGGCCGACCTGAAGGACCGGTACCCGACCCGGATGCACCTCGTGCACGTGCTCTCCCGGGAGATGGGCGAGTCGCCGCTGCTGTCGGGGCGGATCGACGCCGACCGGCTGACCCGGCTGCTGGACACCATCGTCCCCGGCGACGCCATCGGGGAGTGGTTCCTCTGCGGCCCGTACGGGATGGTGGTCGACGCCCGGGCGGTGCTCGCCGCCCGGGGCCTGCCCGAGTCGGCGGTGCACGCCGAGCTGTTCCATGTCGACGCGCCACCGGAGCCGGTCCGCCGGCCGGCCGACGAGCCCGGCGCCGGCGCCGAGGTGACCATCGTGCTGGACGGGCGCTCGTCGCGCTTCACCATGGGCCGCGAGGAGCGGGTGCTGGACGCGGCGCTGAGGGTGCGCGGCGAGCTGCCGTACGCCTGCAAGGGAGGCGTCTGCTCGACCTGCAAGGCGAAGGTGGTCGACGGCGAGGTGACGATGGCCCGCAACTACGCCCTGGAACCGGACGAGGTGGCCGCCGGGTACGTCCTCACCTGCCAGTCCAGCCCGGTCACCGACACCCTGACGGTCGACTACGACGCGTGACATGTAGAACGTTGCGTTCTACAATTGCGCCGTGGAGCAGATCGCGGTCCGGGAGCTGAACCAGCACACGAGCAGGGTGTTGGCGCGGGTACGCGCGGGCGAGACCGTCGAGGTGACCGACAGGGGCGAGCCGATCGCCCGTCTGGTGCCGGTGCTGGCGGGCGACGCGCTTCTCGGCCGTCTCGTGGCCGAGGGCCGCGCGACCGCACCGACCTCGGCCGGGCCCCTGCCGATGCCGCCGGTTCTCGGCGACCCCGCGGTGGACGTCGCGGCCGTCCTCGCCGAGTCGCGTGCCGAGGAGCGTTGGTGATCTACCTGGACTCCGCGGCGGTCATCAAGATTCTTCGCCGGGAGCAGGAGACCCCGGACCTGATCGGCTGGCTCAACGAGCGGGCCGGCATGTCCCTGGTCTCGTCCGCGCTGGTCGAGGTGGAGGTGCCGCGGGCCCTTCGGCGCGCCGCGCCACAGGCGTTGGTGGGCGTTCCGTCGGTGCTGGGGCGGCTCTACCGCGTCGAGATCGACGCAGCCGTCCGTGCCGCTGCCGGTGCCTACGCCGACCCTCTGCTGCGCAGCCTGGACGCGATCCACCTCGCAACGGCGGAGATCCTGGCCCGCCAGGCCGGTGTCGACTTGGCTGCCTTCGTCACGTACGACCGTCGTCTGCTGGACGCGGCGAAGGCTGTCGGTCTGCCGGTGGCGAGCCCGGGCATGAACTGACGACGAGAACCGGGACCCGCCGTAGTCGACGGATCGACGCCGGCTGTCGGAAGCTTTCCGTGCCATTCGCCGCCGATTACGTCACGTGACTCGCCGGTCGCACGACGACGAACCGCGAGTCGATCAAGGATATTGTCGTCCGTCGTTTCCTGGTCGGTGCATCGTGCCGGTGTCCCCGTTGTCAGGCCACCTTCGCGCCCGCCGTCAGGGCGGTACTCCCGCCGCGCCCGGGTCGCGTCCACGCGTGGCGCTCACTTCTGAACGGGGGCAGCGGATGAATCATCGGGTACGGCACAGACGCCGTTGGCGGGTCGCGCTGGTGGGGGGCCGTGACCCTCGCCGGGGCGGGCTGGTCGGGAGCGTGTCGGCCGTGGCGGTGAGCGGGGGTTCGCCCGTCACCAACCCGTCGTTCGGCTTCGCGGCCAAGGTCGCGTTCGGCGACGTACTGACCTGCTCCGGCGTCTTGGCCGCGCCGCAGTGGGTGCTCACGGCCAAGTCCTGCCTCAGCGACGGCGCGACCGTGGTCACCAGAGCGCCGGCCCAGCCGACGACGGTGACGGTGGGCCGGCTCGACCTGACCACCAGCGCGGGTCACGTGCGCAAGGCCAACAAGGTCGTGCCGCACCCGGACCGCAACGTCGCGCTGGTCCGGCTGGCCGGGCCGGCGGCGGGGGTCGCCCGGCAGGCGGTATGACGGGATTCAGCGGCACGGGCGATAGGCGGAGTCGTCCAGGTCGAGTGAGAAGAGCACGCCGTTTATGTTGGCCGCGTTGTCAGCCGCGCAGAAGGCGGTCGAGGAGCCGTACTCCGCGTGGAAGACCGGCTTGCCCGCAGCGATGAACGTCTGGTAGCGGCCGCACTCGTTGTACCGGCTGCATTCCTCGTTGAGTGCCATGTCGAAGTAGTCGACGAGGTCGTCGATCTGGTCGATGTCGTTTTTCATCACCGTGCTGAGGCCACGGGCGTGGGCGGTGTCGGCGAGGAACCGGTTGTACGCGAGTTGGTCGGCGGCGGTGAGCGGAAACCCGGTCTGGTTGACGTAGCCGTCTACGTTGTCGAACTCGACAGCGTCGAACCCCTTCGTCCGGCACATGTCGATACGTGCCGTCATGATGCGGGCCAGCGGGCTCCTGGGACTGATCTCGCGGATGTCGAGCCACCGTTCGTCGGGCCAACCGTCGAGGTTCCGGCCGAGGGCGCTCGCCGGGAACTGGCCCGCGTCGGGGCGCCATGCCTCGTAGGAGCCCCCGCTGATGTAGCAGACGACCCGAATCCCGGCTGGTGGAAGGCGGCGACGTCCGCCGAGGACGCTTCAAAACCGTCGATGTCGTACATGTCGACATCCCGGAAGGGAGGCTTTGGCACGCCCGCGATGACCCAGTTCCAGCTGACCCGTAGCGGCGGACGCCAGCAGTCGGGGCACCGTACCGGGCCCGTCGTGCCCGTGGGGCCGGTAGACGGGGATGGCGGAGCGGTCGTTGGCGTCGCAGCGGGGAGCGTGGTCCGCGTGGGCGAGGACGTGGATACGGTGGGCCGGGTCGACGGGGTCGGCGGAGTTGACGCGGACGGGGAGCGCCCGCCCGAGGACGCCGGCTGCCCGGGAGTTGAGGTCAGCGAGATGGCGACATGGTCGAGGTCGGCCGCGTCGCGGCGGTTGTCGGAGGTGATTCGTAGCCGCAACTCGCCGGTGGGTGACAGGTACCGGGCGTAGGGCGCGGACGCGCGCCAGACGAGCGACGTCCACGGGCCCCAGTGTGGAGCGTCGGCGTTGGTGCCCGCCCGCACCCAGCCCTTTGCCGCCCAGTCGAAGAGCGAGAACGTCCAGGTCTGGGTAGCGGCGCCCGGACCGCGGTAGTTGACGCGTACGTCGACCGCGGTGACCTCCGTGGGCGACACGTCGGGCGGCACGACGAAGGTGAGGTATCCGGAGTAGCGACCGATGAACTCGACGTAGCGGTTCCAGTCATCGGTGGTGCCGTCAGCTCGGCCTCGGCCAGGACGACGGTCAGTACCACGACGCCGATCCCAGCGAGGTAGACGACTTTCGTCTTGGCCATGGCTGCACGAGTCCTATTCAAAGCGGATTTCTTCGATGTGTACCGCGCTGCTGCCGTCGTGCCAGAAGTCGAGTTGGAGCTCACCTGGGGTGGTGCGACCGATACGGTTCGCCGCCAACGGAATGCGCAGGTCCTGGTAGCTGGTGGTGATGGTCCGATGGTCGCCGTCGAGGACGAGACTGGCAAGTCTGGATTGAACGCCGCCGAGAGTGAGCCGGATGTCGGACTCCTCGCCGCCGCGTTCTCCCCGGATCCGCAACACCAGGTACGTGTAGTCGGTCAGGCTGTGGTCGACATAGCTCCCGAACCAGCCATTGTCCTCGTACTTGAGCACGAGCGCCCCGCCGGTGACCGCGCAACGGGCGAACCCCTCACACTCGGTGGTCCTTCCCAGATCGTTGCGGCCGCGACCGCCGGTCCATCCCGGTTGTCCGTCGAAGTCGTCGATCAGCAGCGGCTGCGCACCGCCGTCGGCCGTTGGCGGCGTCCCCGAAGGCACGTCGGCGGCGGCGGGAAGCAATGCCGGGTCCGCCGGGTCGGCGGTCGACGCAGAGGAAACGTCGGTGTCTCCGGTCCGTAGGTACTCCTGCCGCTCGGCGAGCTCGAAGTGGCCCTTGCCCCTGTCGTCAGCGATGGCCAAGCACGCGCCGATGGCCACCAAGGGCGCTGTGAACGCGACGACGAGGAAAACAAAACCTCGTCGTGCTGCCTTGGTTCGCTGGGTGGCTGGTAGGCGGACCTGCATCTGGGAGGGGTCAGGCCGATGCCGGGCAGTGTAACCGACGCCGCAGGTGTCTCGTTGGGAGTTGTCGTACGATGTCATCGTATGCCACCTGACCTACGTGGACGGGGTCTCGCACAGAGAACGGCTGCCGGTGGGCATCTCGTTCACCAACTGGTTCGTCAAGGCGGCGGGCGGGTGCGTGTCTCCCGCGTCCCGTCGGCCCCGCCGGCGGCTGTCGTGATGGCAGACATGCGCTCTGATCTGCGGATACTTGACGGGTCAGTCGCTGCTTCCGTGATCGTATATATTCATCGCCGTTGTCGCGGGGGCATCGACCGTTGCGGCCCCGTGGGCCGGTGCGGGGATGAGAGGCGCCCGCTGATCCGGCGGTTGGCGTCCTGCCCGCACGTGTCATCCAATCTGGACGTCCAGCCGCCCTCGAGCGGAAGGACATGTCGATGGTTCGACAGGTACGAAGGAGACGAACAGCCGTCGCCGTCGCGGCGGTGGTGGTGGCGGGCACCATGGCTGGCGTTCCGGCCCGGGCGGTGAGCGGGGGTAGCCCGGTTACGGACAGCGCCTACGCCTTCGCGGCGAAGGTCGTCTTCGGGGAGGTGAAGGCGTGCTCCGGGGCGCTGGTGGCACCGCAGTGGGTGCTGACCGCCCGCTCCTGCCTGAGCGACGGTGGGCTGCCCGTGGTGGCGGGTCCGCCGACGGTGCCGACCACGGTCACCGTGGGCCGGGTGGACCTTCCCACCCACGCCGGCCGGGTGCTCCGCGCGAACCGGGTGGTCCCGCATCCGGATCGCAACCTGGCGCTGGTCCGGCTCGTGGTGCCCGCGGTGGGCGTCACGCCGGCCGTGCTCGCGGCCAGCGGCCCCGTCCAGGGCGAGGTGCTCCAGGCGGTCGGGTACGGGCGTACCGCCACCGAGTGGATCCCGGACTATCCACACGTCGCGCCCGTGACGGTCGGGGCGGTCTCGGCCACCGGAGCCGAGATCACCGCTCAGGACCCCGGCGGGGTCGCCACCTGCAAGGGCGACGCCGGTGGGCCCGCCCTGCGGGTCGTCGACGGCCGGCCGGAGCTGGTGGCGGTGCACGACACGTCCTGGCAGGGCGGCTGCCTGGCGGAGGCGGAGACCCGTCGCGACGGGACGGAGACCCGGGTCGACGACCTGGGCGGCTGGATCCGGCAGAACACGCCCAGCAACTGCAACGCCGGCGGTGCGAGCACCGGCACCGGGGACCAGGCCAGCGTCGTGATTCTCGGCGACTGGGACGGGGACTGCCGCAAGGACATCCTCGCGCAGTTGACCGACGGGCGACTTCGGGCGTACCGGTCGAGCGGCAACATCTCCGGCACCGCACCGCTCTTCCCGGCGCCCTACCCGTACGTCGGCACCAGCTGGGGCGCGACGAACATTCCGCGTGTCCTGACCGGTGACTTCGACGGCGACGGCCGGAGCGACATCATCGGCCAGACCGCCGACGGCAAGCTGACCGCCTGGGCCTCGACCGGCGACCTGTCCGCGGACTACCGGCTCTTCGCGGGGGCGACCGCGCTCGTGGGTACGGGTTTCAGCACGTCCTCGATCCCCCGGCTGATGCCCGGTGACTTCGACGGCGACGGGCGGACGGACCTGCTGGGCCAGCTGCTCGACGGCACGCTGCGGGTGTGGACGTCGACCGGTGACCTGTCCGCCGACGCGAAGCTCTTCGCGGGCCCCGCTCGGACCGTCGGGTCCGGCTTCACCACCACCGCGGTCCCGCGGATCCTGACCGGGGACTTCGACGGCGACGGGACGACCGACGTGATCGCCCAGTACGCGGACGGCTCGATGAAGGGCTACCCCTCCAGCGGCGACCTGTCCGCCGACAACAAGCTCTTCCCGGCCACCGCCGCGGCGAAGGTCGTCGGCACGGGCTGGAAGGCCACGTCCATCCCGCGGATACT
The DNA here is from genome assembly GCF_039871625.1 of Micromonospora sp. B11E3. Classification (NCBI taxonomy): domain Bacteria; kingdom Bacillati; phylum Actinomycetota; class Actinomycetes; order Micromonosporales; family Micromonosporaceae; genus Micromonospora; species Micromonospora sp. B11E3. The sequence continues at coordinate 55,606 of NZ_JBDPMC010000005.1, forward strand.
GCCGGCGGACGTCGACGGGGACGGGATGACCGACCTGGTCGCCCAGTTCGCCGACGGCCGGCTGCGGGCGTACCGGTCCAGCGGCGCGATGACGGGCAGCGGCCTCACGTTTCCCGGCCCCTACCCGTACGTCGGAACCAGCTGGACCACGGCGGACCGCCCGCGGATCCTCCTCGGGGACTTCAACGGCGACGCCCTGACCGACCTGATCGGGCAGAACCCGGACGGGACCCTGCACGGTTTCCAGGCCACGGGCTACCTCAGCGAGGACCACAAGCTCTACCTCGCCGCGGTCAGCGCGGTCGGCTCGGGCTGGACGACCACCAGCATTCCGCGGGTGTTCTGACGGACGCCCGGCCCGGTTCCCCCATCCCGGGGAGCCGGGCCGGGCGGGGTGGGGCGCGCGTCACCGGAGCCGGAGCGGCGTGCCGGCGGCGCACCGCGCGTCGTAGGCTCGGAGGCGTGACGGTGAGCCGGGAGATCGACGACATCCTGCAGCGCGGCGCGGACGGCGGGCGGATCACGCCCGAGGAGGCGCTGTTGCTCTACACCGAGGCGCCCTTCCACGCCCTCGGCGAGGCTGCCGACGCGGTGCGCCGGCGGCGCTACCCGGACAACATCGTCACGTACCTGATCGACCGCAACATCAACTACACGAACGTCTGTGTGACGGCGTGCAAGTTCTGCGCCTTCTACCGGGCCCCGAAGCACAGCGAGGGCTGGACCCACCCGACGGAGGAGATCCTGCGCCGCTGCGGCGAGGCGGTCGAGCTGGGCGCCACGCAGGTCATGCTCCAGGGCGGCCACCACCCCGACTACGGCGTGGAGTACTACGAGGAGCTGTTCTCCGCGGTCAAGAAGGCGTACCCGCAGCTCGCCATCCACTCGATCGGCCCCAGCGAGATCCTGCACATGGCCCAGGTCTCCGGCGTGAGCCTCGACGAGGCCATCGCGCGGATCAAGGCGGCCGGGCTGGACTCGATCGCGGGCGCCGGCGCCGAGATGCTGCCGGACCGGCCGCGCAGGGCGATCGCGCCGCTGAAGGAGTCGGGCGCGCGGTGGCTGGAGGTCATGGAGCTGGCGCACCGCCAGGGCCTGGAGTCGACCGCCACGATGATGATGGGCACCGGCGAGACCAACGCCGAGCGGATCGAGCACCTGCGGATGATCCGCGACGTGCAGGACCGCACCGGGGGCTTCCGGGCGTTCATCCCATGGACGTACCAGCCGGAGAACAACCACCTCAAGGGCCGGACCCAGGCCACCACCCTGGAGTACCTGCGGCTGGTCGCGGTGGCCCGGCTCTTCTTCGAGACCGTGCCGCACCTGCAGGCGTCCTGGCTCACCACCGGCAAGGACGTGGGCCAGCTCGCCCTGCACATGGGTGTGGACGACCTCGGCTCGATCATGCTGGAGGAGAACGTCATCTCCTCGGCCGGCGCCCGGCACCGTTCCAACCTCCACGAGCTGATCGGCATGATCCGCACCGCCGACCGCGTCCCCGCCCAGCGGGACACCCTGTACAACCGGCTCGCGGTGCACTGGACGCCGGCCGACGACCCGAGCGACGACCGCGTGGTCTCGCACTTCTCCTCGATCGCCCTGCCCGGTGGCGGGGTCGGGAAGTCGCTGCCGCTCGTCGACGTCAACTGAGCGGGCGGGGCGACACCCGGGCCGTCCGGGGGAGGCCCGGGACGTACGTTCAGTGGGTATCCGCCGGCGCACAGTGGTCAGGGACGGTACGTCCCGGCGTGGGCGGTTAGGGTCCGGTGGGCCTGCCAACAACGCCTCACGGGAGTGGCCCATGAAACGGCTCCGTCGATCCGTGGCCCGACTCGGCGCCGCCGCCCTGCTGGTCTCCGCCGGTCTCGTTCTGTCAGCGGCCCCCGCGCACGCGGAGGACCCGGTCGTCGACGTGGGAGTCGATGTCGTCGGCACCCGGCTCGCCGCCGGCACCAACGACAAGATCGCGGTGGTGAAGGTCAGCAACCACGGCACCTTCACCCCGGATCTCATCGCCGTCAACTACAGCGCGATGGACTTCGACTACCGGAAGGTGCGGATCGACCCGCTGCTGGAGGACTGCGACGTCGACGGCGACGAGAAGAACGACCGGTGGGACTGCCCCCTGCGCGGGGACCAGATCCCCGGGCCGGGCGAGACCGTCGAGCTGCCGCTCCTGGTCTTCAAGACCACGGACGAGCTGACCGAGCCGTACCGGACCACGCTGCGCGTCTCCGTCGTCCCCTGGCACGAGGGCAGGACGCTGACCGACGCCAACCCGGCGGACAACGGCGACGAGTACGAGGTGGAGTTGACCACCGAGAACGGCGGCGACCTGACCGTGGTGGCGCCGGACATCGAACGGGAGATCGCCGTCTCCGACGCGCGGGAGGGCGACCTGTCGGGCGCGCCGCTGAACCCCGGCGACAAGACGGTGGCCGTCGCGTACCTGGCGAACCAGGGCGACCAGGTGATCAGCACGATCACCCTGCGGATGACGGTGCCGAAGGGCGTGACCTTCGACGGTCTGCGCACCGAGGAGTGCGGGTTCAGCGACGACAGGCGGACCTTCCACTGCCCGGTGGACGTCCATCTGGTGCCGCACGACCCGGTGGCCGTCATCCTCCCGGTGACGGTCTCGGCGGGGGTGAAGGCCCCGGCCACCCTGACCGGCGGCGCGGTGTCGGTCTCGGTGACGGGCCTGGGTGGCCCGCCCACCGAGGGGGACCGCAGCACCCTGCCGGGGTTCCTGGGCACGGTGTGGAACGGCCCGGCCACCCTCTCGGACGTCGACGAGAGCGACAACTCCGACGACTTCGCGGTCGTCGTCACCCGGGCCGCCGGCGGCGGGGGCGGGGGAGACGAGGACGGCGGCCTGCCCGTGACCGGCCCGCAGGCCGGTCTCCTCGGTGGCGTCGGCGCCGTCGTGGTGGCTGCGGGAGCCGTGCTGTTCCTGGCGGCACGGCGGCGTCGGGTGGTCCTCGTGAACCCGGGCGACGAGAAGCCGACCGATTGACCTGGTCCTGACCCGGCCGGTCGGGTGGTGACCGGATCGGCGCTCCGGACAATTCTGTTCGGCCTGTCGGACGTGGTGTGCGTCTCGTCCCGTCGGAGGGTCGCGCGGATCATCCTCGGTCGCTAACGTCCCGGGCGTCATGGTCTTGAGCACCAGTCCTCCATCGGCCCGGGTGGGCCGTCCACATAACGCACCACGGCGGGGGCGGGACGGGCGACCGTCCCGCCCCCGCGACCTTTTCCGGCTTCCCTAGCACCCGGGGTATCGATGATCAGCTTCCACCGTTCGGCCCTGGTCCGCGCGGGCGCCGCGGCGCTGCTCGCCGCCGGCGGCCTCGCCACCGCGGCGGCCCCGGCGCAGGCGGCCGACCAGGCCGACCTGGCGCTCGTCCCGATCAGTCAGACGCTGGCCAAGGGCGTCACCGCGGCCAAGGCCAAGCCGTTCAAGTTCACCGTCGACAACACCCGCGCCTCGGTCACCGCCCGGGACGTCCGCGTCACGGTGGAGACCGCGGGCCTGACCGACCGGGTCGGCGTCGTCGTGCCCGAGGGCTGCGACGTGTCCGGCACCGCCTTCACCTGCCTGCTGGGCGACCTGGCCGGCGGCACCAGCGAGGACTTCGGCGTCCCGCTGTACAGCACCGGCAAGCGGGGCGACGGCGGCACGCTGAGCGTGACGATCGCCTCGGCCACCGCCGACCCGGAGACCGGGGACAACTCGGTCGACGTGGACGTGACCGTCGCCCGCGCCGGCTACGACCTCACCTCCTGGGTGCAGGACGTGTACGCCAACGTCGTGGTCGACGGCGCGCAGACCAGCGAGCCGGACCTGAAGCCGGTCGCGCCGGGCGGCACCGCCCCGCTCGACTGGGCGGTCTACAACGACGGCAGCCGCAAGGCGACCGGCCTGTTCTACGTCATCACCCTGCCGGCCAAGGTGAGCTTCGTGGAGCTGCCCGAGGGCTGCGAGGAGCAGGAGATCGGCGGCCTGGCCCAGGCGCTCTGCGAGGACGCCGGCGCGGTCGTCCGGCCGGGCCAGTACTACACCGCCGACGTGCGGGTGAAGGTCGGCGAGGACGCGACCGAGCCCGTGCTGCGCGTCGGCGAGCTGTTCGCGTACGGGCTGGACGCGGCGGTCGGCGCGCCGGCCGAACTGCCGGCGGTGGCCTCCGCGACGCAGCGGCGCACCTTCACCGAGACGGACAGGGGCGACAACCAGGCCGTCTTCGACGTCTTCGTCGACCTGGGCACCCAGCCGAGCCCGAGCCCGACCGGGCAGCCGAGCCCGAGCCCGACGGCCGGCCCGAGCGAGAGCCCCGCCCCGGGCGAGGGTGGCGGGCTGCCGGTGACCGGCGTGCAGGTCGGCCTGATCGGCGGCGTCGGCGCCGCCGTGCTGGTGGCCGGCGGGGTGCTGCTGGCGTTGTCCCGCCGGCGGCGGGTGGTGCTGGTGACGCCGCAGGACGAGAAGTCGGGCGACTGACCCGTAGGGCGTTGTGAGGCGGGCGGGATGGGCGACCATCCCACCCGTTCGCGTACCCGGGCGGCGCGGCGCCGGCGGGGCGGGGCACCCGACGCCGGCCGGCGTGCGGTCGGCTGGCAGAGTGGAGGCGTGAGCCGTACCCCGCAGGGCCAGCGCGCCAGCCTGGACAAGCAGCCGCACGAGGTCGCCGCGATGTTCGACGGCGTGGCGGAGCGCTACGACCTGACGAACACGGTGCTCTCGTTCGGCCAGGACCGGTTCTGGCGGCGGGCCACCCGGGCCGCCCTCGGGCTGCGCCCCGGCGAGCGGGTGCTGGACGTCGGCGCGGGCACCGGCGTGTCGACGGAGGAGCTGGCGCAGTCCGGCGCGTACGCGGTGGGCGCCGACCTCTCCCTCGGCATGCTGGCGGCGGGCAAGCGGACCCGCCCGGCGGTGCCGCTGCTGGCCGGGGACGCGCTGCGGCTGCCGTTCGCCGACGGCGTCTTCGACGCGGTGACCATCTCGTTCGCCCTGCGCAACGTGGCCGACCCGGACGCGGCGCTGCGCGAGCTGGCCCGGGTCACCCGGCCCGGCGGCCGGCTGGTCGTCTGCGAGTTCAGCACGCCGGTCAACCCCGCGTTCCGGACGGTCTACCTGTCGTACCTGATGCGGTCGCTGCCGGCGGTGGCCCGCGCCGTGTCCAGCAACCCGGAGGCGTACGTCTACCTCGCGGAGTCGATCCGTGCGTGGCCCGACCAGCCGGCCCTGGCGACGCGGGTCGGTGCGGCCGGCTGGAGCCGGGTGGCCTGGCGCAACCTGACCGGCGGCGTCGTCGCCCTGCACCGCGCCGTCCGCGACTGAGGCACCGGGGCCCGGGGGAACCGCGGCACCCTGACCGAGGCGACGGACCTCGGGAAGACCGTAATGGCACCCTTTTGCCGCATTTTTGCGAATTGCGGAAATTTCGTCCACTTTGCCCCTAGGCTCGGGTCATGACGGGAGCAGACCGAGTGCCCGGTGCGGCGCCGGACGACGACGCCGCGGAACTCGTCGCACAGTTGAAGGAGTTGGCCGGCGCCGATCCCGCCGACGTCCGTCAGGTCGTCGCGGAGGTGCTCGCGGCGCTGGACCGGGTGGCCGGCGGGGCGCTGCGGGAGCACCTGCCGGAGGCGATCCGCGTCGATGCTGGGCTCGGCGGGCCTGCACACGCGCCACGCTGACGCCCAATGTGGACCTTGGCGGCTCTCACCTCGGCAAGTTAGGGTCGCCTAACCCTGCGGGGGTGTAACGCCGGTCATAGACTCCACCCGACTGGCTTGTGAAGCATTTCACGAGCGTACGGGAGGAGGCGCAGATGACCGCGGTGGAGAACGACGCCGACGTGATCGTCGTCGGCGCCGGTCCCGGTGGCTCGGCGACGGCGTACCACCTGGCTCGGCACGGCGTACGGGTACTGCTGCTGGAGAAGACCGAGTTCCCCCGGGAGAAGGTCTGCGGCGACGGGCTGACCCCGCGCGCCGTCCGGCAGTTGATCCGGATGGGCGTGGACACCTCGCCCGAGGCGGGTTGGCTGCACAACAAGGGCCTGCGGGTGATCGGCGGTGGTGTCCGCCTCGAACTGGACTGGCCCGACCTCGCCAGCTTCCCCAACTACGGGCTGGTCCGCACCCGGCTCGACTTCGACGACCTGCTCGCCCAGCGTGCCGTCGCGGCCGGGGCGAAGCTGCGCACCAGCGTCAACGTGATCGGCCCGGTGCTCGACGCCGACGGCCGGGTGGTCGGCGTGGAGGCCGAGGTGGGCCCGGACGGGGAGCCCGGCACCTTCCGCGCCCCGCTGGTGGTCGCCGCCGACGGCGTCTCCGGCCGCTTCCCGCTCGCCCTCGGGCTGGCCAAGCGCGAGGACCGGCCGATCGGGGTGGCCGTCCGGCGCTACTACCGCTCGCCCGCCAAGCACGACGACGACTACCTGGAGTCCTGGCTGGAGCTCCGGGCCAAGGGCAGCGACGCGCTGCTCCCCGGGTACGGCTGGATCTTCGGCCTGGGCGACGGCCGGGTCAACGTGGGCCTGGGCGTGCTCAACTCGTCCTCGGCCTTCGGCAAGACCAACTACCGGCGGCTGCTGACCGACTGGCTGGCCAACACCCCCGAGGACTGGGGCATGACCGACGAGGCGAACGCCGAGGGCCCGATCCTCGGCGCCGCGCTGCCGATGGGCTTCAACCGGGTGCCGCACTACACCCGTGGCGTGCTGCTGGTCGGCGACTCCGGCGGCATGGTCAACCCATTCAACGGCGAGGGCATCGCGTACGCGATGGAGTCGGGCGAGCTGGCCGCGGAGGTCGCGGTGCAGGCCCTCGCCCGGCCGGCCGGCGCCGAGCGGGAGCGGGCGCTGATGGCGTACCCGACGGAGCTGAAGGCGCGGTTCGGCGGGTACTACCGGCTCGGCGGGATCTTCGTGAAGCTGATCGGCCGGCCGGAGATCATGCGGATGGCCACCAGGCACGGCATGCCGCACCCGACGCTGATGCGTTTCGTCCTCAAGCTGCTGGCCAACCTGACCGACCCGCGCGGCGGGGACGCGATGGACCGGGTCATCAACGCGATGACGAGGGCGGCGCCAGCGGTCTGACAGCACCACGGCCGCAGTCGACGACGACCGTGGCCAGCGAGATCGACCCCCGCCGCCGGTGGTCGTAAGGGACGTGAATAGTGTGATTTTGGCCAACCACCGTCGCCGGCAGGGAAGGACGAGCAGGAGACAACGATGACGCTCTCGCCTTACGCACCCATCATCGGGCTGTTCGCCCTCGCCGCGGCGTTCGCGCTGTTCTCCGTGGCCGCCGCCCGCCTCGCCGGCCCGCGCCGGTACAACAAGGCCAAGCTCGAGGCCTACGAGTGCGGCATCGAGCCCAGCCCGCAGCCGGTCGGGGGCGGCCGGTTCCCGGTGAAGTTCTACCTGACGGCGATGCTCTTCATCGTCTTCGACATCGAGATCATCTTCCTGTACCCCTGGGCGGTCTCCTTCGACGCCCTGCCGATCTTCGGCTTCGTGGAGATGGTCCTGTTCATCGTCGCGGTCTTCGTCGCGTACGCCTACGTCTGGCGGCGCGGCGGCCTGGACTGGGACTGAGGGAGGTACGTCAGATGGGCATCGAGGAGAAGCTCCCGGCCGGCGTCCTGCTCACCAGCGTGGAGAAGCTGGTCAACTGGTCGCGGAAGACGTCCTTCTGGGGCGCCACCTTCGGCCTGGCCTGCTGCGCCATCGAGATGATGGCCGCCGGCGGCCCCCACTACGACCTGGGCCGCTGGGGCATGGAGGTGTTCCGCGCCTCGCCCCGGCAGGCGGACCTGATGATCGTGGCCGGCCGGGTCAGCCAGAAGATGGCCCCGGTCCTGCGGCAGATCTACGACCAGATGGCCGAGCCCCGCTGGGTGCTCTCGATGGGCGTCTGCGCCAGCAGCGGCGGCATGTTCAACAACTACGCCATCGTGCAGGGCGTCGACCACATCGTGCCCGTCGACATGTACCTCCCGGGCTGCCCGCCCCGGCCGGAGATGCTCATCGACGCGATCCTCAAGCTCCGCGAGAAGGTCATGCACGAGCCGCTGGGCCCGAACGGCCGCAAGATGCTGGAGGCCCGCCAGGCCCGCGGCGACGTCCCGGTCGTCCCGTACGGCTCGATGCCGTCGTCGTACCGCAGTGACAAGGCCCGCCGCGCCGAGTGGACCAAGGCCGTCCGCGAGGGGCGCGAGGAGCAGCTGCGGATCGAGAACTGGATGAAGGCCCAGAACCACCTCCACCCGCACGGGGGCATCAAGTGACCGCACCTTCCGACAAGCCGAACACCGGCGGCGTGCCGGTGCCGGTGACGCCGGCCGGCGCCAGCAGCGGCGCGCCGGCCGAGTACCCGCCGTCCAGCCCGGCCGGGCGCGGCATGTTCGGCATCCAGGGCACCGGCGACGTCTCCGGCTTCGGCGGCCTGGTCCGCCCGCGCAAGCCGGTCGAGGGTAGCCCCCGGCCGTACGGGGGCTACTTCGACGACGTCCGCGACGCGCTGGAGGAGGCGTACCCGGAGTTCGACGAGGCGATCGAGAAGGTCGTCGTCGACCGGGGCGAGCTGACCCTGCACGTCCGGCCGGAGCGGATCGCCGAGGTCTGCCAGGTGATGCGGGACGACCTCGCGCTGCGCTTCGAGCTGTGCTCCTCGGTGTCGGGCGTGGACTACCTGGGCGCCGACGAGCGGCGGCTGCACGTGGTCTACCAGCTCACCTCGATGACGTACCGCCGCCGGGTCCGGCTGGAGGCCGCGGTCTCCGTGGAGGACCCGCACCTGCCGAGCGTCACCGGCATCTACCCGACCGCCGACTGGCAGGAGCGGGAGACGTACGACATGTTCGGCATCGTCTTCGACGGCCACCCCAACCTGACCCGGATCCTCATGCCGGACGACTGGGAGGGCCACCCCCAGCGCAAGGACTACCCGCTCGGCGGCGTCCCTGTCGAGTACAAGGGTGCGGAGATCCCCCCGCCGGACCGGAGGAGGTCATACCAGTGACCACGTCCAACTACGCGACCGAGCGTGAGACCGACGAGGGGAAGGTCTTCACCGTCACGGGTGGGGACTGGGACTCCGTCGTCTCCGGCACCGACCCGATCAACGACGAGCGCATCGTCGTCAACATGGGTCCGCAGCACCCGTCGACCCACGGCGTGCTTCGGCTGATCCTGGAGCTGGAGGGCGAGACCGTCCGGGAGGCCCGGTCGGTCATCGGGTACCTGCACACCGGCATCGAGAAGAACCTCGAGTACCGCAACTGGGTGCAGGGCTCGACGTTCGTGACCCGGATGGACTACCTCTCGCCGCTGTTCAACGAGACGGCGTACGCGCTCGCGGTGGAGAAGCTGCTCGGCATCACCGACGACATCACCGAGCGGGCCACCACGATCCGGGTCCTGATGATGGAGCTGAACCGGATCTCCTCGCACCTGGTCTGGGTGGCGACCACCGCCATGGAGCTGGGCGCGGTCAACATGATGCTGTACGGCTTCCGCGAGCGGGAGTACATCCTCGAGATCTTCGAGCTCGTCACCGGCCTGCGGATGAACCACGTGTACGTCCGGCCGGGCGGCGTGGCGCAGGACGTGCCGGACGACGCGGTCGTCAAGATCCGCAAGTTCCTCCAGGTGATGCCGAAGCGGCTCAAGGAGTACGAGAACCTCCTCTCCGGTCAGCCGATCTGGATCGAGCGCACCAAGAACGTCGCCGTGCTCGACGTGACCGGCTGCGTGGCGCTCGGCGTCACCGGCCCGGTCCTCCGCTCGGCCGGCCTCGCCTGGGACCTGCGCAAGACCATGCCGTACTGCGGCTACGAGACGTACGAGTTCGACGTGCCGACGCACACCGACGGCGACGTCTGGGGCCGCTACCTGGTCCGGCTCGCCGAGATCCGGGAGTCGTTGAAGCTGGTCGAGCAGGCGCTGGACCGGCTCGGCAAGCCCGGCCCGGTGATGGTGGCCGACAAGAAGATCGCGTGGCCGGCGCAGCTCGCCATCGGCGTCGACGGCATGGGCAACTCGCTGGAGCACGTCGCCAAGATCATGGGCCAGTCGATGGAGTCCCTGATCCACCACTTCAAGCTCGTCACCGAGGGCTTCCGCGTCCCGCCGGGCCAGGTGTACGCCGCCGTCGAGTCGCCCCGCGGCGAGTTGGGCGTGCACGCGGTCTCCGACGGCGGCACCCGGCCGTACCGGGTGCACTACCGGGAGCCGAGCTTCGTCAACCTCCAGGCGCTCCCGGCGATGGCCGAGGGCGGCCTCATCGCCGACGTGATCGCCGGTGGCGCCTCGCTGGACCCCGTGATGGGTGGTTGTGACCGATGAGCGTTTTCACGGAAGAGACCCGGGTACGGGCGCGCGAGATCATCGCGCGGTACCCGGCCGACCGGTCCCGGTCGGCGCTGCTGCCGCTGCTGCACCTGGTGCAGAACGAGGAGGGGTACGTCTCCCCGGCCGGCGTCGAGTTCTGCGCCGAGGTGCTCGGCCTGAACAAGGCCCAGGTCGGCGCGGTCGCCACCTTCTACACGATGTACAAGCGGCGGCCGACCGGCGACTACCTGGTCAGCGTCTGCACCAACACCATGTGCAACGTGCTCGGCGGGCAGGAGGTCTACGACACCCTGACCGAGCACCTGGGCGTCGGGCACGACGAGACCACCGCCGACGGGAAGATCACCCTGGAGCATGCCGAGTGCCTCGCGGCCTGCGACTACGGCCCGGTGCTGACGGTCAACTACGAGTTCTTCGACGGGATCGACCCGCAGACCGCGGTCGGGGTGGTCGACGAGCTGCGCGCCGGCGGCCGGCCGATGCCGACCCGGGGCGCCCGGCTCTGCACGCTGAAGGAGATGGCGGTCCAGCTCGCCGGCTTCGCCGACGAGCGCGACGGCGCGGTCGCCGACAGCGGTCCGGGCGAGCCCACGCTGCGGGGCCTGCGCCTGGCCCAGCAGCACGGCATCTCGGTGCCGGGCTTCGACCCGAACACGCCGATCCGCAGCAAGGCCGAGGCCGAGCAGGCCGCGGCGGCGGCGAAGGCCGCCGCCGCCCGGCCGGAGCCGGCGAAGGCCGACGCGCCCCCGGCCCCGCGCGACGCCAAGGAGGCCGAGGCCGCCGGCGCCGCCGCGAACCCGCCGGCCAGCGACGCCAAGCCGGCCGGCGACGAGGCCGGCCCGCAGGAGCGCTCCCTCAAGGAAGCATCGGCGAACGCGAGCCCCGCAGTCGCGAGCGAAGGGGGGACCCAGAAGTGACGACGCCCCGGCCGGAGACCCTGGCCAAGCTGACGCCGGTGCTGACCAAGCGCTGGCTGTCGCCGGACGCCTGGCAAATCGACACGTACGAGAAGCTGGACGGCTACGCGGCGCTGCGCAAGGCGCTCAAGGCCCACCCGGACGACCTGATCCAGCTCGTCAAGGACTCCGGCCTGCGCGGGCGCGGCGGCGCCGGCTTCCCGACCGGCCTCAAGTGGGGCTTCATCCCGCAGGGCGACGGCAAGCCGCACTACCTGGTGGTCAACGCCGACGAGGGCGAGCCGGGCACCTGCAAGGACCTGCCGCTGATGACCCACGACCCGCACTCGCTGGTCGAGGGTGTGATCATCGCCTCGTACGCGATCCGCGCCAACCGGGCGTACATCTACATCCGCGGCGAGGCGGTGTACGCCGCGCGGCGGCTGCGCAACGCCGTGCAGGAGGCGTACGCGAAGGGCTACCTCGGGCGGAACATCCTCGGCTCCGGGTTCGACCTGGACCTGGTGGTGCACTCCGGCGCCGGGGCGTACATCTGCGGCGAGGAGACCGCGCTGCTGGACTCGCTGGAGGGCTTCCGGGGCCAGCCCCGGCTGCGCCCGCCGTTCCCGGCGACCCACGGCCTGTACGCCAGCCCGACCGTGGTCAACAACGTCGGCACCATCGCGAGCGTGCCGTACATCGTGCTCGGCGGGGCCGAGTGGTGGAAGACCATGGGCACGGAGAAGTCCTCCGGGCCGATGATCTACTCGCTCTCCGGCCGGGTCGCCAACCCCGGCCAGTACGAGTGCTCGATGGGCGTCACGCTGCGCGAGCTGCTGGAGCTGGCCGGGGGGATGCAGCCGGGGCACAACCTGAAGTTCTGGACCCCGGGCGGCTCGTCCACCCCGCTGCTCACCGCCGAGCACCTGGACGTGCCGCTGGACTTCGAGTCGGTGGCGGCGGCGGGCTCGATCCTGGGCACCACGGCCACCCAGATCTTCTCGGACCAGGACTGCCCGGTGTACGCGGTGTACCGCTGGCTGGAGTTCTACCACCACGAGTCCTGCGGCAAGTGCACCCCGTGCCGCGAGGGCAACTACTGGATGGTCCGGGTCTACCGGCGGATCCTCGCCGGCCAGGGCACCCACGAGGACCTGGACACCCTGCTCGACACCTGCGACAACATCCTCGGCCGCTCGTTCTGCGGTCTCGGTGACGGTGCCACCAGCTCGGTGACCTCCTCCCTCAAGTACTTCAAGCAGGACTACCTCGACTACATCGAGGGACGTACCGCGCCGAAGCTGTCGGACAAGCAGCTGGTGGGAGCGCACTAATGACCGACGTAGCCAAGCAGACCGAGACCGTCACGCTCACCATCGACGGCGTCGAGGTCACCGCCCCCAAGGGCGCCCTGCTGATCCGGGTCGCCGAGCAGTTGGGCACCGAGATCCCGCGCTTCTGCGACCACCCGCTGCTGGCCCCGGCCGGCGCCTGCCGGCAGTGCCTGGTGGAGGTGGAGGGCCAGCGCAAGCCGGTCGCCTCCTGCACCCAGACGGTCGCCGAGGGCATGGTGGTCCGCACGCAGCTCACCTCCCCGGTCGCCAAGAAGGCGCAGGAGGGGGTCATGGAGCTGCTGCTGCTCAACCACCCGCTCGACTGCCCGATGTGCGACAAGGGCGGCGAGTGCCCGCTGCAGAACCAGGCGATGTCCACCGGCCGGTCGGACTCGCGGTTCCATGAGCACAAGCGGGAGTACCCGAAGCCGCTGCCGATCAGCACCCAGGTGCTGCTCGACCGCGAGCGCTGCGTGCTCTGCCAGCGCTGCACCCGGTTCTCGGAGGAGATCGCCGGCGACAAGTTCATCGACCTGATGAACCGGTCGTCCGCCGAGGAGATCAACATCTACCGGGACGACGCGTACGGCGAAGACGGTGACGCCGGTGACGTCCCGTTCAACTCGTACTTCTCCGGCAACACCGTGCAGATCTGCCCGGTGGGCGCCCTGACCGGCACGCAGTACCGGTTCCGGGCCCGCCCGTTCGACCTGGTCTCCAGCCCCAGCGTCTGCGAGCACTGCTCGGCCGGCTGTGCCCAGCGCACCGACTGGCGGCGCGGCAAGGTGCTGCGCCGGCTGGCCGGCGACGACCCGGCGGTGAACGAGGAGTGGAACTGCGACAAGGGCCGCTGGGGCTTCCAGTACACCCGGGCCTTCGACCGGCTCACCACCCCGCTCGTCCGCGACGGCAAGCACGGTGAGCTGCGCGAGGCGTCGTGGAGCGAGGCGCTGGCCGTCGCCGCCGAGGGGCTGCGCGCCGCCCGGGACGGGGGCCAGGGCACGGCGGTGCTGACCGGCGGCCGGCTGACCGTCGAGGACGCCTACGCGTACGCGAAGTTCGCCCGCGTCGCCCTGAACACCAACGACATCGACTTCCGGGCCAGGCCGGTCTCCCGCGAGGAGGCCGAGTTCCTGGCCAGCAGCGTCGCCGGGGTCACCGACGTGACCTACGCGGACGTGGAGAAGGCGCCGGCGGTGGTGCTGGTCGGCCTGGAGCCGGAGGAGGAGTGCCCGATCCTCTTCCTGCGGCTGCGCAAGGCGTACCTGAAGAAGAAGCTCACGGTGTACGCGATCGCGCCGTTCGCGACCCGCGGCCTGGAGAAGCTCGGGGCCAAGCTGGCCCGGGTCGTGCCGGGCGAGGAGGCGAGCGTGCTCGCCGAGCACGCCACGGTGGCCGAGGCGCTCAGCGCCGAGGGCGCGATCCTGTTCGTGGGCGAGCGGCTGGCCGAGGTGCCCGGCGGCCTGTCGGCGGCGGCGGACGTCGCCCGGCGTACCGGCGCGAAGCTGGCCTGGGTGCCGCGGCGCGCGGGCGACCGCGGTGCGGTCGACACGGGCTGCCTGCCGAACCTGCTCCCCGGCGGCCGGCTGGTCACCGAGCCGGCCGCGCGGGCCGAGCTGGGCGAGGCGTGGGACATCCCCGCCGGGGTGATCCCGAGCCAGGCCGGCCGGGACACCGGCGGCATCCTCGCCGCCGCCGCGAACGGCCAGCTCGGCGCGCTCGTGGTGGCCGGCGTCGACCCGGCCGACCTGGCCGACCCGCGGCTGGCCGAGCAGGCCCTCGACGAGGTGCCGTTCCTGGTCAGCCTGGAGCAGCGGCTCAGCGCGGTGTCCCGCCGCGCCGACGTGGTGTTCCCGGTCGCCCCGGTGGTCGAGAAGGCCGGCAGCTTCCTGGACTGGGAGGGCCGGCTGCGCACCTTCGAGGCGGTGCTGCACACCGCCGCGATGACCGACGGCCGGGTGCTGGACGCGCTCGCCGCGCAGCTCGACGTGCGGCTCGGCACCGGCGACGTGCTCAGCGTCCGCCGCGAGCTGGCCTCGCTCCCGCCGTCCCGGGCGGACCGGCCGTCCGCGCCGTCCGTCGAGCCGGCGGCGGTGCCGCAGCCCGGCGCAGGCGAGGCGGTGCTGTCGACGTGGCACCAGCTCGTCGACCTGGGCAGCCTCACCGACGGCGACGAGCACCTCGCCGGCACCGCCCGCCCGCCGGTGGTCCGGCTGGGCAAGGGCACCGCGGAGGCGCTGGGCGTCGCCGACGGCGAGCCGGTGACGGTGGGCACCGACCGGGGGGCCGTGACCCTGCCGGCGGCGATCACCGAGATGCCGGACGGCGTCGTCTGGCTGCCGACCAACTCGCCCGGTTCCACCGTCCGGCGCAGCCTCGGGGCGACGTCCGGCACGGTGGTGCGGATCTCCACGCCGGTCTCGACCGGCCCGGCCGCCGCCGACGCGGCCGGTCGCCCGGGCCCGCTCCTCAACTCCGGGGGTGTAACCCAGTGAACGCGGTCTATCTGGCGCAGGACCCGACGCTGGCCGACTTCGGCAAGGACCCGTGGTGGCTGGTCCTGATCAAGGTCCTCTTCGCCTTCGTCGTCGCCGTGCTGGCCACGCTGCTCGGCGTCTGGTTCGAGCGGCGGGTCGTCGGCCGCATGGCGGTGCGGCCCGGCCCCAACCAGGCCGGCCCGTTCGGCCTGCTCCAGACCCTCGCCGACGGCCTGAAGATGGCCTTCAAGGAGGACATCCTCCCGCGGACGGCGGACAAGGTCGTCTTCTTCTTCGCGCCGACCATCTCGGTGATCTGCGCGGTCACCGCCCTGTCGGTGGTGCCGTTCGGCCCGATGGTGAGCGTCTTCGGTCACCGGACGCCGCTGCAGGTCACCGACGTGCCGGTGGCGGTGCTGGTGCTGCTGGCCTGCTCGTCGCTGGGCATCTACGGCATCGTGCTCGGCGGATGGGCGTCGGGCTCGACGTACCCGCTGCTGGGCGGCCTGCGCTCCAGTGCCCAGATGATCTCGTACGAGGTCGCGATGGGGCTGAGCATCGTGGCGGTGTTCATGACCGCCGGCACGATGTCCACCAGCGGCATCGTCGCCAAGCAGGCCCACGGCACGCAGCTCAGCATCGGCAACTTCGACCTGCCCGCCCCCGGCTGGTACGCGATCCTGCTGCTGCCGAGTTTCATCATCTTCTTCATCTCCACCGTCGGTGAGACGAACCGTGCCCCGTTCGACCTGCCCGAGGCGGAGTCCGAGCTGGTCGCCGGCTTCATGACCGAGTACAGCTCGCTGAAGTTCGCGCTGTTCATGCTCAGCGAGTACGTGTCGATGGTGACGATGTCCGCGGTCACCACGACGCTGTTCCTCGGCGGCTGGCGGGCCCCCTGGCCGATCACCCTCTGGGAGGGGGCCAACTCCGGCTGGTGGCCCCTGCTGTGGTTCTTCGGCAAGGTGCTGATCCTGGTCTTCGTCTTCATCTGGCTGCGGGGCACCCTGCCCCGGCTGCGGTACGACCAGTTCATGCGCTTCGGCTGGAAGGTGCTGCTGCCGATCAACCTGGTCTGGATCCTGGTCCTGTCCGGCCTGCGCTCGATCGAGGACTGGCAGACCCAGGACCGGCTGCTCGCCACCGGCATCGGCGCGGGCGTGCTGCTGCTGGCCACGCTCTTCTGGCCGAGCAAGAAGAAGGAGCCGAAGCGGACGCTCCAGGAGCAGGTCAACAGCCGTCCGCACGGCAGCTTCCCGCTGCCGCCGATGGACCTCGTGGTACCACCGAGCCCGCGCACCAAGCGCGTGGTCGCCGAGCGGGAGCCGGCCAACGTCACCGCCGGCTCCGACCCCAGGGAGGTGTGACGTGGGCGCGATCACCGGAACGTTCAAGGGCTTCGGGGTCACCTTCTCGCACATGTTCAAGAAGGTCGTCACCACCGACTACCCGTTCAAGCCGCCGGTCTCGGCGCCGCGCTACCACGGGCGGCACATCCTCAACCGGCACCCGGACGGCCTGGAGAAGTGCATCGGCTGCGAGCTGTGCGCCTGGGCCTGCCCGGCCGACGCGATCTACGTCGAGGGTGGGGACAACACCGAGGAGCAGCGCTTCTCCCCGGGTGAGCGGTACGCCAGCACCTACCAGATCAACTACGCCCGCTGCATCTTCTGCGGGCTGTGCATCGAGGCGTGCCCGACCCGCTCGCTCACCATGAGCAACGAGTACGAGCTGGCCCGGGACAACCGGCAGGACCTGATCTTCACCAAGGAGCAGCTGCTCGCGCCGCTGCTCGAGGGGATGGAGCAGCCGCCGCACCCGATGCGGCTCGGGGACAGCGAGAAGGACTACTACGTCGGCGCGCTGAGCAATCCGGGCACCTCGGCCGGCGCCGAGCACTCGGCCAACAATCCGGGCCGGTACCAGGTGAGCCAGACCCCGGGGGTGACCTTCCCCGGCGCCGAGCAGCACGCCCAGCGGGCGGCGGCGGGCAAGGGAGACGAGGCATGACCACGCAGACGGTGCTCGCCGCGGCGGGTGAGGTCTCCGGCGGCGAGGAGGTCACCTTCTGGATCCTCGCGCCGCTGGCGCTGATCGGCGCGATCGGCATGATCGTGGCGCGTAACGCCGTGCACTCGGCGCTCTGGCTGGTGCTGACCATGCTCTGCCTGGGCGTGTTCTACGTGCTCCAGGCGGGGCCGTTCATCGGCATGGTGCAGATCATCGTCTACACCGGCGCGATCATGATGCTGTTCCTGTTCGTGCTGATGCTGGTCGGCCGGGACGCCTCGGACTCGCTGATCGAGACGCTGCGCGGCCAGCGGGTCGCCGCCGTGCTGCTCGGCCTCGGCTTCGCCGGCCTCGTCGGCACCGGCATCTACCGGGCGCTCGACGGCGTTTCGGCGGTCGGCCTGGACCAGGCCAACGCCGAGGGGAACGTGCAGGGCATCGCCCGCCTGCTGTTCACCAAGTACGTCTTCGCGTTCGAGCTGACCTCGGCCCTGCTGATCACGGCGGCGGTCGGCGCGATGGTGCTGGCGCACGTCGAGCGGCGCAAGCAGGACAAGCTCGACCAGCCGAGGACCATGCGGGCCCGCTTCGCCCCGGGCAACTACCCCGGCCCGAAGCCCGGCCCGGGTGTCTTCGCCACCTCCTCCTCGGTGGCCACCCCGGCCCGCCTGCCCGA
This sequence comes from Micromonospora sp. B11E3, assembly GCF_039871625.1. NCBI lineage: Bacteria > Bacillati > Actinomycetota > Actinomycetes > Micromonosporales > Micromonosporaceae > Micromonospora > Micromonospora sp. B11E3. The sequence goes on from NZ_JBDPMC010000005.1 coordinate 73,363, forward strand.
CGGCCGGCTGACCGAGCGCAGCATCCCGGAGATCCTGCCGGCCCGGGAGTTGGCCCCGGAGGAGACCTCGCTGAAGGGGACGGACAAATGACGCCCGACTACTACCTCGTCCTCGCCGCGGTGCTGTTCACCATCGGCGCGGTGGGGGTGCTCATCCGGCGCAACGCGATCGTGCTGTTCATGTGCGTCGAGCTGATGTTGAACGCCGCCAACCTGACCCTGGTCACGTTCAGCCGGATCAACGGTGACCTGAACGGCCAGATCATGGCGTTCTTCGTGATGGTGGTGGCCGCGGCCGAGGTCGTGGTCGGCCTCGCGATCATCATGTCCATCTTCCGGACCCGGCGCTCCGCGAGCGTCGACGACGCCAACCTGCTCAAGTACTAGAGGGGCCCTCCGGTGGAAGAGACTGTGGAATACGCCCAGGCCACGGGGTTGCTCGGCAGCGTCTGGCTGCTCGTGGCGATCCCGCTGGCCAGCGCGGCGATCCTGCTGCTGCTGGGCCGGCGGGCCGACCGCTGGGGGCACTGGCTCGGGGTGGCCGCCGTGGCGGCCTCCTTCGTGCTCGGCCTGACCTACTTCTTCCAGCTGCGCGGCCTGGAGAACAAGTCGGTCGAGCTGAGCCTGTTCGACTTCATCGCCGTCGGCGACCTCAAGGTGGACTTCGGCCTGCTGTTCGACCCGCTGGCCGCGGTGTTCGTCCTGCTGATCACCGGCGTGGGCTCCCTGATCCACCTGTACGCGGTCGAGTACATGGCGCACGACGAGGGCCGGCGACGGTTCTTCGGGTACTTCAACCTGTTCGTCGCCGCGATGCTCCTGCTGGTGCTCGGCAACAACTACGTGATGCTCTACTTCGGCTGGGAGGGCGTCGGCCTGGCGTCGTACCTGCTGATCTCCTTCTGGTACGGCCGGCCCAGCGCGGCCACCGCCGGCAAGAAGGCGTTCCTGATGAACCGGGTCGGCGACGCCGGCCTGGCCATCGGCATCTTCATCATGTTCGCCACCCTCGGCACCACCCAGTACGACGAGGTCTTCAACGGGGTCGGCTCGCTGACCGCGACGACCGTGCTGGTCCTCGGCCTGCTGCTGCTGCTCGGGGCGACCGGTAAGTCCGGCCAGTTCCCGCTCCAGGCGTGGTTGCCGGACGCGATGGAGGGCCCGACCCCGGTGTCGGCGCTCATCCACGCCGCCACCATGGTCACCGCGGGCGTCTACCTCATCGCCCGGTCCAACCCGATCTTCTCGGCCAACTCGACGCTCCAGCTCGTGGTGGTGAGCGTCGGCGCGCTGACGCTGCTGATCGGCTGTGTCATCGGCGCGGCCAAGGACGACATCAAGCGGGTGCTGGCCTGGTCGACGGTGAGCCAGATCGGCTACATGTTCCTCGGCGTCGGCCTGGGCGGCGCGGCGTACGCGCTGGCCATCGTGCACCTGCTGGCGCACGGCTTCTTCAAGGCCAACATGTTCCTCGGGGCCGGCTCGGTCATGCACGGGATGAACGACCAGGTCGACATCCGCCGCTTCGGCGGGCTGTCGAAGCACATGAAGATCACCTGGATCACGTTCATGACGGGCTGGCTGGCCATCATCGGCATGTGGCCGTTCTCCGGCTTCTTCTCCAAGGAGCCGATCATCGTGGCCGCCTTCGGGCGCGACGACTGGACGGCCTGGCTGTTCGGCGGGGCCGCGCTGCTCGGCGCCGGTCTCACCGCCTTCTACATGACCCGCCTGTTCGTGCTCACCTTCCACGGGCCGGCCCGCTGGACCGAGGACATCGAGCACCCGCACGAGTCGCCGAAGCTGATGACCATTCCGCTGATCCTGCTCGCGGTCGGCTCGGTCGCCGCGGGTGCGCTGATGGCCAGTTCCGTGCCGGACTGGCTGGAGGCGACCGCCGGGCTGGGCCACCAGGAGGAGGGTCACCACGCGGTGTTGTCGCACGGGGTGATCACCGCGCTCTCGCTGCTGGTCACCGCGGCCGGGGTCGGGCTGGCCTGGTTCCTGTTCCGGGGCGGCACGGCCACCGAGCCGCAGCCGGCGGGCGTGCTGGTCACCGCCGCCCGGCGCAACCTGTACGCCGACGCCTTCAACGAGGCGGTCTTCGAAAAGCCGGGGATCTTCCTCACCCGGGCGCTGGTCTTCCTCGACAACCGGGGCGTCGACGGGCTGGTCAACGGCCTGGCCGCCGCGGTGGGCGGGGGCTCGGGCCGGCTCCGGCGGCTGCAGACCGGCTTCGTCCGGTCGTACGCGACGTCCATCCTGACCGGCGCGCTGCTGGTGGTGGCGGCGTTCCTGGCGGTGCAGGCGGGGTGGCTGGCGTGATCGACCTCTACCCGGCCGCCCCCGCCGGCGGACCACGCAGTGACGACGGAGGTAAGGCCGCATAATGTCCAACTTCCCGTTCCTCTCGGTGCTGACCGTGGCGCCGCTGGTCGGCGCGCTGGTCGTGGCCGTCCTGCCGCGCCGCCGGCCCGACCTGGCCAAGCTGGTCGCCCTCGGGTGGTCGCTGCTGGTGCTGGCCCTGTCGGTGGTCATGTGGATCGCGTTCGAGACCGGCGGCGACCGGCTCCAGTTCCGCGAGTCGTACACCTGGATCCCGCAGTGGGACGCCCGGTTCACCTTCGCCGCGGACGGCATCGCGCTGGTGATGCTGATGCTGATCGCGGTGCTGGTGCCGCTGGTGATCCTGGCGTCCTGGCACGACGCCGAGTCGTCGAAGCGCTCGGTGCCGGTCTACTTCGCGCTGCTGCTCGTCCTCGAGTCCACGATGATCGGCGTCTTCGCGGCCGCCGACGTCTTCCTGTTCTACGTGTTCTTCGAGGTCATGCTGGTGCCGATGTACTTCCTCATCGGCAGCTACGGCGGCCACCAGCGGCAGTACGCGGCCGTGAAGTTCTTCCTCTACTCGCTGGTCGGCGGCCTGTTCATGCTCGCCGCGGTGATCGGCCTGTGGGTGGTCGGCGGGCACACCTTCGACTGGCAGGCGCTGACCCAGGCGGACATCTCCACCGGGACGGCGCGCTGGCTGTTCCTCGGCTTCTTCGTCGCGTTCGCGATCAAGGCGCCATTCTTCCCGTTCCACACCTGGCTGCCGGACGCCGGTGGCGCGGCCCCGGCCGGGGCAGCCGCGCTGCTGGTCGGCGTGCTGGACAAGGTCGGCACCTTCGGCCTCCTGCGGTACTGCCTGCCGCTGTTCCCTGAGGCGTCGAGGTGGTTCGCCCCGTGGGCGCTCGCGCTCGGCCTGATCGGCATCATCTACGCCGCCCTGCTGGCCGTCGGCCAGAACGACCTCAAGCGGCTGGTGTCGTACACGTCGATCGCCCACTTCGGCTTCATCGGGGTCGGCATCTTCGCCTTCACCACCCAGGCCGGGACCGGCGCGGTGCTGTACATGCTCAACCACGGCCTCGCCACCGGCCTGCTCTTCCTGGTGGTGGGGATGCTGGTGGCCCGCCGCGGCTCGGCGCTGATCAGCGACTTCGGCGGCGCGGGCAAGCTGGTGCCGCTGCTGGCCGGGGTGCTGTTCTTCGCCGGTCTGGCCTCGCTGGCGCTGCCCGGCACCGCGCCGTTCGTCTCCGAGTTCCTGGTGCTGATCGGCACCTTCACGGTGAACAAGCCGGTCGCGGTGATCTCGACCCTCGGCATCATCCTCGCCGCCGCGTACGTGCTGTGGATGGTGCAGCGCACCACGCAGGGGACGCTCAATCCGGCGCTGGCCGAGGTCGAGCCGATGCGCCGTGACCTGAACCTGCGCGAGAAGATCGTGGTCGCCCCGCTGATCGCGCTGATCGTGCTGCTCGGCTTCTACCCCAAGCCGGTCACCGATGTCATCAACCCCGCCGTCCAGGCGACCATGCAGGACGTCGGCAGGACCGACCCCGCCCCCACGGCGGGCACCGTCCAGGAGGCTAGCCGGTGAGCGCGAGGAGTGAACGAGCGGCTGCGGGTGAGGCCCAGCGCGAGCGCGAGGAGCGAGCGGAGCGAGCCCCGCAGTCGCGAGCAGAGCAAGCGGTTGTCGCGAACGAAAGGTCAGTGCAGTGACCGAGCTCAAGTTGCCGTCGATCGACTACGCGGCGCTCGCTCCGATCCTGATCATGCTGGGGGCCGCCCTGCTCGGCGTGCTGGTCGAGGCCTTCGTGCCCCGGCGGCACCGGCACTGGGCGCAGCTGTCCCTGGCGCTGCTGGCGGTGCTCGCCGCGCTGGTGATGGTGATCCGTAACGCCGACGACCGGCTGCTCACCGCCGGCGGGGCGATCGCCGTGGACGGGCCCACGCTGTTCCTCCAGGGCGCGATCCTGCTGCTGGCCGCGGTAGCGCTGCTGCTGATCGGCGAGCGCGCGGTGGAGCGGGGTGGCGCGTTCGTGGCCCACGCCGCCGTCACCGCCGAGTCGGCCGAGGACCGGCGGCAGGCCGAGGAGGCCAGTGGCGCCACCGAGGTGTACCCGCTGACCACCTTCGCGATCGGCGGCATGCTGATCTTCGTGGCGGCGAACGACCTGCTGACCATGTTCATCGCCCTGGAGGTCTTCTCGCTGCCGCTGTACCTGCTCTGCGCGCTGGCCCGCCGCCGGCGGCTGCTGAGCCAGGAGGCGGCGATGAAGTACTTCATGCTCGGCGCGTACGCCTCGGCCTTCTTCCTCTTCGGCGTGGCCCTGGTGTACGGCTTCACCTCGGGCATGCCGGGCCGGGCGGCCGGGGTGGACTTCGCCACCGTGCACGCGGCGGTGACCGAGTCCCCGTCCAGCGAGGTGCTGCTCTTCGCCGGCATGGCGCTGCTCGCCATCGGCCTGCTGTTCAAGGCCGCCGCCGCGCCGTTCCACGTCTGGACCCCGGACGTCTACCAGGGCGCCCCGACGCCGGTCACCGGCTTCATGGCGGCCGTCACGAAGGTCGCCGCGTTCGGGGCCCTGCTGCGGGTCTTCCACGTGGCGTTCTCCGGTGCGGCGTGGGACTTCACCCCGGTCCTCGGCGCGGTGGCGGTGCTGACCATGCTGGTCGGCGCGGTGCTCGCGGTGACCCAGACCGACATCAAGCGGCTGCTGGCGTACTCGTCGATCGCGAACGCCGGGTACCTGCTGGTCGGCGTGCTCGCGCCGAGCAAGGGCGGGCTCTCCGGCACGATGTTCTACCTGGTCGCGTACGGCTTCTCGGTGCTCGCCGCGTTCGCGGTGGTGACCCTGGTCCGCGACGCGGACGGGGAGGCCACCCACCTGTCCCGCTGGGCCGGGCTGGGCCGGCGCTCGCCGTTCTTCGCCGGGATCTTCACCTTCATCCTGCTGGCCTTCGCCGGTATCCCGCTGACCAGCGGGTTCACCAGCAAGTTCGCCGTCTTCGCCCCGGCCCTGGAGGCCGACCAGGTGTGGCTGGTGGTGGCCGGCGTGCTGACCAGCATGGTGCTGGCGTTCCCGTACCTGCGGGTCGTGGTGATGATGTGGCTCTCCGAGCCGGGCGAGTCCACCCCGACGGTCACCGTGCCCGGCGGGCTCACCTCGGCGGCCCTCATGATCGGCGTGCTGGCCACACTGGTTCTGGGCGTCGCCCCGGCCCCGTTGCTCGATCTGGCCAACGGTGCGGCCGAATTCGTCCGATGACAGACCTTTCCCGACGACGGGGCCGGTGCGCGGCAGCGCGCCGGCCCCGTCGCCGTATCCCCCAGCAGGAGCAGGTCGAACGGGTGTGGCATGGTGGATAGCGTGGTGATTCCGGCTGGCGAGCGTTCAGGTGCCACCGGCTCCGGTCGGCGGAGTCCGGTCAGCGCCGGTCAGTTCGGCGCGCTCGGCCTCTACCTGGCCGATCCCCGCGTCGAGGCGTCCGTGCTGGGCCTGCTGGAGGCCATAGAGGCGGAACTGCGGGCCGGCGTGGCGAGCGCCGACCCGTTGGTGGCCGAGGCCGCCCGGCACCTGGTGGACGCCGGCGGCAAGCGGTTCCGTCCGCTGCTGGTCGCGCTCGGTGCCCAGTTCGGCGATCCGACGGACCCGCAGGTCGTCCCGGCCGCTGTGGTGATGGAACTCACCCACCTGGCGACGCTCTACCACGACGACGTCATGGACGAGGCGGCCGTGCGGCGGGGCGCCCCGAGCGCCAACTCCCGCTGGACGAACTCGGTGGCGATCCTGGTCGGCGACTACCTCTTCGCCCGCGCCGCGGACATCGCGGCCGGCCTCGGCCCTGAGGCCGTCCGGCTGCAGGCACGCACGTTCGCCCGGCTGGTGCACGGCCAGATCGCCGAGACTGTCGGCCCGCGCGACGAGGACCCGGTCGCCCACTACCTGAACGTGATCGCCGAGAAGACCGGCTCGCTGATCGCCACCTCGGCCCGCTTCGGCGGCATGTTCGGCGGGGCGACCGCCGAGCACACCGAGGCCCTGGCCCGGTACGGCGAGACCATCGGCATCGCCTTCCAGCTCTCCGACGACCTGCTGGATATCGCCAGCGAGTCGGTGCAGTCGGGCAAGACCCCGGGCACGGACCTGCGCGAGGGGGTGCCCACCCTGCCGGTGCTCTACGCGCTCGCCTCGGACGACTCGGACGCCGCCTCGGTGCGGCTGCGGGAGATCCTGGCGACCGGCCCACTGGTCGACGACGCCCTGCACGCCGAGGCGTTGGGACTGCTCCGCGAATCCCCGGCGCTGAAGCGGGCGCGGGAGACGGTCCGCAGCTACGCCGAGGACGCGCGGGAACAGCTCGCCCCGCTGCCCGACGGGCCGGCCCGCCGCGCCCTCGAATCGCTCTGCGACTACATCGCCGACCGCACGAGCTGACCCACCCCTGCCCGGCGCCCTCCGTAGCGTGCGGCCGCCGCGGTTCTGCCTGGTGATCAAGAGCTTTGCGTCGTGAACGGGCTTCCAGGCGACGCAAAGCTCTTGATCACCGGAGTCGGTCAGCCGGAACTAGTCGGCCAGCCGTGGCCGGGAGGCGGGGGCCGGGGCCGAGGTGGGGCCCGCGAGGAGGCGGGTGGCCGTCAGCATGAGGGCGGCGGCCAGGAGCATGGCCACCGCCGCCGCCAGCCACATCGTCGGGTAGCCGAAGCCGGCGGCGGTCGCGCCGAGCGCGAGCGGGCCGAGGCAGCCGCCGGCGTACACCCCGGTCTGGGTGATCGAGGTGGCGGCGGCCGGCGCGGCCGGGTGCAGCCGGACCACCGCGAAGTTCATCAGGCCGGGCCACGCCCAGCCCAGGCCGAAGCCGAGCAGCACGCCCGCCACCAGCGGCGCCGTGCCGGACACGGCGAGCAGGGTGAGCCCGGCCGCGCCGACCACGAGCATGCCGGCGATGACCGCGACGTGCCCGCCGTCGCGCCGGTCCGCGAGCCAGCCGGCGCCGACCCGGGCGATCACGCAGACCGCGCTGCCGAGGGTCAGGGTCAGCCCGGCGAGGCCGGGCGACAGCCCCCGGTCGGCCGCCGAGTCGACCAGGAAGGTGCCCAGGGCGTTCGCGGCGGCGGCCGCGAGGGTGGCGGCGACCCCCACCACGACCAGGCCCCACGCGGCCCCTCCGGTCCGCCTCCCGCCCGTGGCCCGCGGGGGGCGGGCCTCCCCGCGCGGTACGGCCGGCAGCGCGGCCAGGGCGGCCAGGGCGCCCGCCACGAAGGCCCACCGCCACCCGGCGGTCACCGCGACCGTCGGCACGGCCAGGCCGGCCAGGAGCGTGGAGACGGGGATCGCCGCCTGCTTCACGCCGAACGACAGCCCCTGCCGGCGGGCCGGCACGTGCCGCACCAGCGCGGCGTTGCTGGCCAGTTGGCCCAGCGCGTTGGCGGCGGCGCCGAGCGCCAGGAGGGCCAGCAGCATCGGGTACGACCGGGCCAGCGCCGCCACGGCCAGCATCGACCCGGCGGAGAGCAGGATGCCGGCGCGGGCGGCGAGGGCGGGACCGAGCCGCTCCACGAGGGCGCCGGACGGCACCGAGGCGAGCGCGCCGACGCCGAAGTAGACGGAGACCAGCAGACCCAGCCCGGCCGGAGACAGGCCCAGGTCCGCGCCGATCTGGACGGCGAGGCCGCCGACGAGGAACACGGGCAGGACGCAGGCGACGGTGGTGGCGACGGCTCCCGCGCCGGCGCGGACCGGCCGGCGGGTGACGGCGTGGGGCGGGGGGTGCAGGGCAAGGTGGGTCATGGTGCCGCAAATCTACGTGAGGCCGACTCGCGCAACTCATCGTGTCGCTCGACGCACGGAACGTTTACGATGATCTGGCATTGTCGATCCGATCAGGCATTTCGCCGGACGCCTGGATTTCATATGGTGTAAGTCCCCGGCGGCGGAGGTGGTTGTGCGCGACCCCTTGGCGGAACCTTCGGATCTCATCCGGAGCGTGTCCCGCGCGCTACGCGTGCTCGAGGCGGTCGGTCGTGCCCCGAAGGGCCTGACCGTCAAGCAGATCGCGCGGCGCTGCGAGTTGACCGTGGCCACGACGTACCATCTGGTCCGCACCCTCGCATACGAGGGCTACGTGATCCGGCGCGAGGACGGCACGTACATCGTGGGGCTGGAGATCGCAGACCGCTACCGCGAGCTGGTCACGGCGTTCCGCGGGCCGGCCGCGGTCGGCGAGATCCTGCGGCGGGCGGCCCTGGACACCGGCTACAGCCACTACCTGGGCCGGTTCGTGGGCGGCCAGGTGGCGGTCACGGCGGTCGCCGAGGGGCACCGCTCGCCGTACGTGGAGGAGTTGGTCCCGGGCTTCGACGAGGGCGCCCACGCCACCGCGCTCGGCAAGGCCCTGCTGTCCACCCTCACCCCGGACCAGCGGCTGCGCTACCTGCGGGAGTACGGCATGCGGCCCTTCACCAGCGCCACCCTGACCAGCCCTGAGGCGTTCGAGGCGGACATCGCGGCCGGCGACCGGCGGGGGATGCACCTCGAACTCGGGCAGTTCCGTCAGGGCGTGGCCTGCGCCGCGGTCGTGGTCACCCCGGACAAGGACATCGAGCGCCGGATGGTGCTGGCGTGCGCGCTGCCGGCCGGCGAGATGATGACCTCCGCCCGGGTGGTCCGGGCGAAGCTGCTCACCGTGGCCCGGGCCCTCGCCGACAGCATCGCCGCCGCCGAGAGCTGAGCGATGCCGGAGCGGGACCTGGCCGTGCTCGCGCTGGGTGCTGGACGTCGCGGCGCTGGTGACCCGGGGCCGGGGCCGGCGAGGGCCGCAAGCGGCCCCCGAGGCTGAGCGGCAACGGCCCGAGGTCGAGCGGTGGCAGCCCGAGGCTGAGCGGCAATGGCCTGAGGTTGAGCGGCAATGGCCTGAGGTTGAGCGGCAGTGGCCTGAGGCCGGGCGGTGGCGGCCCGAGGCCGGGCGGGCAACGCCCTGAGGCCGAGCGGCGGTGGCACACGGGCCGGACGACGCGGGCCCCCTCCCCGGGTGGGGAGGGGGCCCGTCGGGCGGCGTGCCGGGTCAGCTGCCGATCGGGCCGCCGTCCAGCCGCCAGGCGACCACCACGCCAGGCTTGGCGTAGTCGCCGTCCGGCCAGGTCGAGGCCGGGTTCTCCACCGAGGCGCCGGTGATCTCACCCGGGTGCTGCACCGCCACGAACACCGAGCGGTTGTCGCCGGTGATGAACGGCCCGCAGGTCTCCGCGCCCACCGGCACGGTGAGGAACTGCTTCAGGTGCCCCCGCTCCGGGCCCTCCACGGCGGTGGCGAACAGGCCGTCGTTGCTGCCCAGCGCGTTGCCGTCGGTGGAGATCCAGAGGTTGCCGGTGGCGTCGAAGGCGACGTTGTCCGGGCAGGAGATCGGGGAGACCGTCGTCTTGTCGTACCCCGCGAAGTGCGTCGACGAATCGGCCGGGTCGCCGCAGACGATCGGCAGCGACCAGGCGAACGACTCGGCGGCGTTGTCGGCCCGGTCCTCCACCAGCTCCAGGATCTGACCGTGCTTGTTCAGGTTGCGCGGGTTGGCCTCGTCCGCGGCGGGCTTGCCCGCCTTGCCGCGGTCGGTGTTGTTGGTCAGCGCCACGTACACCTTGCCGGTGAGTTGGCTCGGCTCGACGTCCTCCGGGCGGTCCATCTTCGTCGCGCCGACCTTGTCCGCCGCCAGCCGGGTGAAGGTGAGCACGTCCGCCGCCGTCATCCCGTCCACGTACGACCGGTTGCCGCTGACCAGCTTGATCCAGCGGCCCCGGCCGTCGAACGCCCCGTCGGCGGGGAGCGTGCCGGACCCGTCGATCTCGGCGGCCGAGTTGCCCTCCAACTGCGCGACGTACAGGGTGCCGGACTCCAGCAGGGTCAGGTTGTGCTTGCGGGCCACCCACGAGTCGCCCGGCAGGAACTTCTTGTCCGAGACGAACTTGTACAGGTAGTCGAACCGCTCGTCGTCGCCCATGTACGCCACCGCGTGGCCGTTCCTGGCGATGATGACGTTCGCGCCCTCGTGCTTGAACCGGCCCAGCGCGGTGTGCTTGCGCGGCCGGCTCTCCGGGTCGAACGGGTCGATCTCCACGACCCAGCCGAACCGGTGCGCCTCGTTCGGGTGCTTCGCCAGGTCGAACCGCTCGTCGGCGCGCTCCCACCGCCGGCTGCCGCTCGGGTACCGCGCGGTGGTGCTGATGCCGTACCGGGCGAGCTTCGGCTTCAACTCCTCCGGCGCGCCGTCGCCGCCGACGAAGTACTGGTTGAAGTTCTCCTCGCCGGAGAGCACCGTGCCCCACGGGGTGACGCCGCCGGCGCAGTTGTTCAGGGTGCCGATCACCGTCCGGCCCTTCGGGTCGGCGGCCGTCTTCAGCCACGCCGACCCGGCGGCCGGGCCGGTCAGGTCGAACTTGGTGGCCAGCGCGGTGACCCGCCGGTTGTACGGCCGCCGCCCGTTGCCGGCCACCCGCCACCGCCCGGTGCCGTCGACCCGCTCCAGCTCCACCACCGACATGCCGTGCGCGGCCATGGCGACCTGCAACTGCTCGACCGAGAGCGCCTCCAGGCCGGTGAAGCCGGGGAACATCAGGTCCTCGTTGGTGTACTCGTGGTTGACCACGAGCAGCGCCCGGCGGCCCTGCTTGTCCAGCGGCAGCACGCCGACGAAGTCGTTGTTGTAGCCGAACTGCCTGGCCTGCTTCGCGGCGGTCTGCCCGTGCAGGTCGAACTCCGGCGCGCCCGGCACGACCGGGTCGCCCCAGCGGATCACCACCGCGTGGTCGTAGCCGTCCGGCACCACCAGGCTGTCGAGTCGGTTCGGCGGGATCGGCGTGAAGGTCAGGGCGCCGCTGCCCACGCCGCCCCGCGGGCGGGCGAGTGCGGTGGCCCCGGGGACGACCGGGGCGGCGGGCTCGGCGGCGGCCGGGGCGGCGCCGGCCAGCGCGCCGGCGGCGGCGCCGCCGAAGCCGAGCACGAGCGCGCCGACGGCCCCGGCCCGGACGACGCCGCGGCGGGACACCTCGGCGTCCACGATGTCGCCGAGGTACGGGTTGTCGGAGGGGTTCGGCACCGGATGGTCGCAGGCGTTGCCGCACCGGTACAGACAGGTCATGGCGTCGCGGCTGCCGTGGCGCTTGCCGCCCAGCAGGGGGAGCAGCCGGGGACGGTCGCTCATCGGGGGTGCCTCCTGGAGGTTCGGTGCACGCCGGCCCAGCCGGTCGGCGCGCGTACGTGGCGGACGCTAGGAGGAGACGGTGAGCACGGGTCGGCCCGCACGTGAACCGCGCCTGAACACCTGTCCGTCGGGCCGCCGCCGACCTGCGGTGAACCGATCGGCGCGACCGCGCGTGTTTCCGGCCGGATGCAACGCTGGACCCGTCGGGTGAGAGGGAGGAGGCCGTCATCGGCGACGACGACGCCCAACTGCTGCGCGCGCTGCACTCCGAACACGCCGACGCGCTGTTCGCACACGCCCTGCGGCTGGTCCACGGCGACCGGTCGCGGGCCGAGGACCTGGTGCAGGAGACGCTGCTGCGGGCCTGGCGGCACCCGGAGGCGCTGGACCCGGCGCGGGGCTCCGTGCGGGCATGGCTCTTCACCACCGCCCGGAACCTGGCCATCGACGCCTGGCGGCGCCGCTCCACCCGGGTCGGCGAGATCTACACCGACGAGCTGCCGGAGCCCTCGGAGGCGGTCGACGAGGCGGAGCGGGCGGTGGAGGCGTGGACCGTCGCCGAGGCACTCAACCGGCTCAGCCAGCCCCACCGGGAGGTGCTGATCGAGTGCTTCTACCAGGGACGGTCGGTCGCCGAGGCGGCGGCCCGGCTGGGCGTGCCGCCGGGGACGGTCAAGTCCCGCACCCACTACGCGCTGCGCTCACTACGGTTGGTGCTGGCCGAGATGGGAGTGACCGAATGAGCCGCTGCGAGTTCGCGTACGACGACGGCGCGTACGTGCTCGGCGCGCTCGCCCCCGCCGAACGCGCCGCCTACGAGCGGCACCTGGCCGGCTGCGCCTCCTGCCGCGAGTCCGTCGCCGAGGTCGCCGTACTGCCCGGTTTGCTTGGCCGGCTCGACCCGGCGGACCTGGGGCAGATCCTGCCGCCGGCGCGGGAGGAGACCCGGGTGCCCGCGCTGCTCGCCGCCGCCCGGGACCGCCGCCGCCGCGAGCGGTGGGCCACCCGCCGCCGGTACGCCCTGACCGCGCTCGCCGCGGCCGCCGTGGCCCTGTTCGCCGGGTTCGGCTCGGCCACCGCGCTCCGGCCCGCCCCCCAGGTCACCGGTACGCCCGCCCCGCAGGTGCCCATGGCCGCCATGCGGCCGGTCGCCGCCACCGTGCCGGTGCACGCGGAGGTGGGGCTCACCGGCACGGCGTGGGGCACCGAGGTCACCATGCGCTGCGGGTACGACTGGCGGCCCGGCCACCGGGAGGCGTACACGTTCCGGCTGGTGGCGCACGGCCCGGACGGCGCGACGGAGCAGATCGGCTCGTGGCTGGCCGCCCCGGGCGACGACGTCCGGCTGACCGGTGCCACCCGCTTCACGGGATCGGAGTTGGTCCGGCTGGAACTCCTCCGCGCCGACGGCACCCCGGTCCTCACCTACGACGCCCGCTGACCCCGTTCCGCGCTGCTGCCCCGGCGTCTCGGACTAGTGCCGCGTACCGGGGGCCGCAACTGCAAGATCGCGGCCGGTGCGGGTGGGGGTGCGGCGGGTGCGACGGGTATGGGCGAGGGCGTCGGCGAGGGCGTCGGTCGTGAAGACCAGCAGCGCCGCCCAGACCAGCGCGAAGCCGGCGAGGCGGGCCGGCGGCATCGGCTCGTGGAAGATCAGCACGCCGCAGGCGAACTGGAGGACCGGTGTGAGGTACTGGAGCATCCCCAGCGCGGTCAGCGGCAGCCGGTTGGCCGCACCGGCGAACAGCAGCAGCGGGATCGCGGTCACCGCCCCGGCCAGCACCAGCAGCACGGTGTGCCCGGCGGAGACGTGGCCGAAGGTGGCGTCGTCGGCGGCGGCGAGCCAGCCCAGGTACCCGAGGGCGGGCAGTGCCAGCACCGCCGACTCCACGAACAGGCCCTCCGCGGCGGGCAGCGCGAGCCGCTTCTTGACCAGCCCGTACGCCGCGAAGGTCGCCGCGAGGGTGAGCGCCAGCCAGGGCAGCCGGCCGTAGTCGACCGTGAGCACGGCCACCGCCGCCCCGCCGACGCCCAGCGCCAGCCACTGCGCGGGGCGCAGCCGCTCGCGCAGCACCCCCACGCCGAGCAGCACCGACACCAGCGGGTTGATGAAGTAGCCCAGAGCCGTCTCCACCACCCGCCCCGAGTTCACCCCGTAGATGTACGCGGCCCAGTTCACCGCGATCAACGCGGCGGCGGCGGAGATCCCGAGCAGCGCCCGGGGCCGGCGAACCAGCGCCCGCAGGAAGCCGACGTTGCGCAGCGCCGCGAGCAGCAGCGCGACGAAGGCCAACGACCAGACGACCCGGTGTGCCAGGATCTCCAGCGCGCCGGCCGGCCGCAGCAGCTTGAAGTACAGCGGGAAGAAGCCCCAGAGCAGGTACGCGCCGAGGCCGTAGAGGTATCCGAGGCGGAGCGGGCTCACGCCTCCACCGTAAGGTGCCCCGACCCGTTGGACTCCTTTCCGGTGAGCGGGGTCACCCGGGCGTCGTACTCCATCCAGCTGGCCGGGTTCACCGGGGTGAAGCCGACCTTCCCGTACACGCCGTGCGCGTCGTTGGTGGCCAGCACGATCCGCCGTACGCCGAGCTCGGCCAGGTGGTCGCGGACCGCGCCGGCCAGCCAGGTGCCGAGCCCGCGACCGCGGACGGACCGGTCCACGTAGACGTCGCAGAGCCAGGCGAAGGTGGCCCGGTCGGTGACGACCCTGGCCACGGCCACCTGGCCGCCGTCGCCGGGCCGGTAGACGCCGAATGCCAGCGAGCCGTCGAACGCCCGCTCGACCGTCGCCCGGTCCCGCCCGATCGCCCAGTACGCGTCGGTGGAGAGCCAGTGGTGCACGAGGTCGAGGTCGAGCCGGGCCGGGTCGGTGCTGAGCTGGTAGCCGTCGTCGCGGGTCAGGATGAACACGCCCCGACGTTAGCCCTGCTCATTGATGTGCTCGCCAGTCAATTCCCGCTTCCTGGCCCGCCCCGCCACCAAGGGCCCCGCGCGGCCCGGCCGGCACGGCGCGCGCCGCACGGCCTGCCCCCGCGCGGCCCGGCGCGCGGCCGGGCCCCGCACGGTGCGCGCCGCGCCATCGAGATCTTGGACAGTTGCCGTCTCGCGCTGACGGCAACTGTCCAAGATCTCCCTCCGGAACGTCAGTCCCGGTCGAGGACGGCGCCGAGGAGCCAGGTGACGATGCCGACCAGAAGCGCGCCGAGCACCGCCTCCGGCCAGAAGCCGGCCACGTGGAACGGCAGCCCCGCCTCGCCGGCGATCCAGCTCGTGAGCAGGAACAGCAGGCCGTTGACCACCAGCGCGATCAGGCCGAGGGTCAGCAGGTAGAAGCCGCAGCCGACGGTCTTGATGATCGGCTGGAGTACGGCGTTGACGACACCGAAGATGGCCGCGACGAGGATCAGCGCGGTGACGGCCTCGGTTGCCGAGTCCGTGTCGAGCGTGATGCCCGGAATGAGCAGCGTGGCCAGCCAGAAGGCCAGCGCCGTGCTGCCCAGCCGGATCAGAAGACCCTTCAGGAATTCCATGGCCCCGGATCGTGCCATGGACCCGCCAACCGCGGAACCCGCCGCGGCCCTGCCCCTGACGCCTGAAGGCGGCCCGATCGCAGGCTGGGGGACCCGTGGCCTCGTCCCGGCTCCGGGGCCGCGTCCGGCTTTGCGGCCTCGTTCCGGGTGCGCAGGCCCGTCCCCGGCTCGTCCCCGGGTCTGTGCCTCGTCCCGGAGCTCCGGGGCCTCATCCCCGGCGGGGATGGCCGATCAGCTGCGACTCGATCGGCGTCGGCGAGAGCAGCGCCCAGCGCAGCGCCCGCCGGTTCACCACCGCGACCATGTCCTCCCGGATCCGGGTCAGCCAGTCCGCCGAGCCGCCCAGCCCCAGCGCGGCCCCGGCCAGCGCCGCCTCGCCGGGGCGCAACGGTTGCAGCACCGCCAGGTCGGCGCGGGCCAGCGAGTCGGCGTCGGCCGGGGTGAGATCGTCCCGGACCACCAGGGTGGACTGCCACGCCGGCACCGGTACGTCGTCCGCCGGCACCGGACCCATGTCCAGCACGAGCAGCAGCGGCCGCAGCGGCGAGCCGGGCGCACCGCCCGGCGGCCGGCCGGGCGGCAGCACCGAGATCGGACCGCCGGGCGCGTTCACCCCTCGGACGAAGGGCTCCCAGGCGCGCGGCCGGGTCGTCCGCACCGCCACCCGAGCGCCCAGCGCCATCGCCCGCAGGGCCACCAACTGGGCGACGCGAACCCCGCCGACCAGCATCAGCCGCGTACCCTGCGGCCGGAACAGCCTGATCGTCACCGCGCCGCCGTGCCGGTTGGCGCCCACCATCAGCCCGGCGTCGCCGACCGGCAGCTCCAGCCCGTCCAGCGCCGCGGGGCCGACCGCCGCGCCCGGGGCCGCCAGGGCGAGCGGCAACGTGCCGGCCAGCGCGGGAAGCTGCTCGCCGTCGAGCCGGTCGACCTCGCCGCCCGCGCCGCCGACCAGCCGCCGCAGCGCCTGCGCGGCCACCGACAGCTCGGCGGGGGTCCAGGCGGCCAGCCGTACGGCCAGCTCGGCCGGCGCCGCGCCGCCGTCGCGCCCGGTGTGCGGGCCGACGCACAGCGAAACCGTGGTCGCGGCCGCCGGCAGGGTGAGCAGCCGGGGCACCAGGCGGCGCCCGGCCTCGCTCCGCGCGTCCGGCCCGCGCCGCAGCCGGAACGTGGTCTGCAGCAGCTCTCCGGTGCGCACGGTCGGCCAGGACTCCCGCACCGGGCCCGCGCCGTCGTGGTGGGCCAGTTCCCCGAGTACGCGCAGCGCGGCGTGCTCGCCGAGCGGTCGGGCGGCCACCGGCCGGAGCCGGCGGACGATCCGCCGGACCACGCCGGAGAGCGCCGCCCGCAGGTCCTCGTCGGTCCAGCCGTCCACCCGCAGCGCCCGGACCGCGAGCAGCGCCCGATCCCGGCCGGCCAGCCGCCCGTCGGTCAGCTGCCGGTAGGAGGTGGCCACCGTGCTCCCGCCCTCGGCGCCGACGGGGGCGGGGCTGCCGCAGAGCAGCAGTTGGAGGCGGACCGGGGGCAGCTCCGACGATGCGGGCGGCAGCAGCGTCGACGGCGCCGGAAGCACCCGGGGGCCGTCGCCGAGCAGGTCGCCGGGATCGCCCAGTTCCAGGATCGCGATCAGCCCGCCGGCGTCGTCGACCACGGCGGCGGGGCCGCCGGCCAGTTCGGTCGCGCGTACCGCCGCGCCCGGGGCGAGCAGGTCGAGCAGCGCGTCCGGGCCGGCGGGCGGAGCCAGGGCGCGGCGGCGGGCGAGGTGACCCACGGCGACGGCTAGCCAGGCGGAGAGCCAGCGGCCCCGCACCCGTACCCACGCCGTGGCCAGCAGCGGCACGGCCACCAGCAGGGCGGCGGCCGTCCAGCCGACGCCCCGCCCGGCCGCGGCGGCGACCAGCGCCACCGCCACCTGCGCGGCGACCACCTGGCCGGCACGCACCCCGGTGGCCGGCCGGGCCGCGGCGGGGATGCACTGTGCCGGCAGCGGCTGCCGGTGCGCCGGCTGAACCGGTGCCGTGGTGGTGCTGGCCGTCACCGCGCCTCCTCAGCGCTCACCCGGTGACGTCGCGCGGGCGGAGACACGACGCCGTGCGGTCGGTGCCGCTGCGTCATGGTATGACTTCGCACCGACGCGGCGGGAACCGGTTCGTCCACAGGGGAGCGGGGCGGGGTAGCACGACGGCCACGGGGCGGCTACCGTCAGCGACGAGTTTGGCCGCCCCGACCCGATCCGGCGCCGTTCGCCGGGCGGGGCGGAGGGTGCGTCCGCCGCGGGCGCGTCGACGGCCAGCCACGACAGAGGAGGCGAGGTGACGTCCGGGGTGTCCCAGACCCAGGCAGAAGCCGCGGTGATGCAGCAGACCGCCGCGAAGTTCGAGCAGGTGGACCAGTCCCTGCAGAGCATGCTGTCCGGCCTGCTGGCCGAGCTGGAGGTGTTGCAGCAGGCCTGGCGGGGCGCCGGTGGGCGCTCGTTCGAGCAGGTCAAGCAGCAGTGGGCGCAGGACCAGGCAGCGTTGCAGCGGGCGCTGCGGGAGACGGCCACCGCGATCCGTACCGCCGGCCAGCAGTACGACGTCTCCGACAACGAGGCCGCCAGCCGGATCGCCGGCACCAACCGCGGCATCCAGTTGCCGCTGTAGCAACCGTCCCGGAAAGGGGAACATCCGATGGACCATGGTGTGCTGGTCGTCAATTTCGCCGCGTTGCAGCAGGCCAGCGCGGACATCCAGCGGGCGCTGAACACGCTGGACACCCAGCTCGGGCAGCTCGAGCGGGACGCCGCCCCGCTGGTGGCGAGCTGGGACGGCGAGGCCCGCCAGGCGTACGAGCAGCGCCAGGCCCGGTGGCGCTCCGCCTCGCAGGACCTCCAAACAATGCTGCGCGACATCAAGGTCGCGGTCGACGACTCCGCGTCCGACTACCTCGACACCGAGAAGCGCAACGTCAACCTGTTCCAGTGAGCCCCCGGCGGCGGCGCCCGTCCGACCGGTCGTCGCCGCCGGAGGCGTGCCGCCCACGGTCGGCGGGTGTGGCTTGGGCGCTCAGGCCGCCGGGCGACGCCGCAGCTGGAGGCGTGTCGGCCGCCGTCGGCGGGTGTGGCTTGGGCGGTCAGGCCGCGGGGCGCCACCGGCGACGGATGCCGCGGGGTAGCAGCACGGCCAGCAGTACCGCGCCCGCGACCACCGCTCCGGCGACGGCGGCGACAGCCAACGCGCGCTCGCGGGCCGCGGCCCGTCGGGCGCGCCAGGCCAGCTCCGCCGGGTCGGCGCGGTCCACCGGCAGCCCGGCGGCCTGGCTGACCCGGCCGGTAGGCTCCGCCCCGGTCTCGGTGACCGCCCGGTACGGGTTGAGCACCCCCGCGCCGTACCCGCCGCCGGAGCCGTCGCCGGGCGCCGGGTCGGCCGTGGCGAGGATCCGCTGCGCCACCTGCGCGGCGGTCAGCCCGGGCCGGTACTGCCGGACGAGGGCCGCGGTCGCGGCCACGAAGGGGGCGGCGTAGCTGGTCCCATCGGCCTGGCGGTGGCCCTGCCCCGGGGCGGCCATCAGCACCTCCCCGCCGGGGGCCACCAGGTCGACGTACGGGCCGGTCTGGGAGAACTGGGCGCGTCGGCCGTCGGAGCCGATCGCGCCCACCCCGAGCACCCCGTCGTACGCGGCCGGGTAGGGGCGCGGATCGCCGCTGTCGTGGAGGTTGCCCGCGGCGGCGACCACGACCACGTCCCGCGCGAGGGCATAGCCGACCGCCGCGCGGACGGCGGAGTTGTCGGCGTACAGCACGACGGAGAGGTTGAGCACGTCGGCGCCGTGGTCGACGGCCCAGCGGATGGCGCGGGCGAAGCCGGCGGCGCTGACCGTACGCCCCGACTGCCGCCCGTCGACCACCTGCTGCTCGCTGACCCGCACCGGCAGTACGCGGACCCGGGGCGCCAGGCCCTGGAACGCGACGCCCGGGTGCGGGACGGCCGCGATGATGCTCGCCACCCCCGTTCCGTGTCCCGCGCAGTCCCGGCTCCCGTCGCCACCCGCGTCGAGGAAGTCGGCGCCGTCGAGGACCCGCCCGGACAGTTGCGGGTGTTCGCGGTCCACTCCGGAGTCGATCACGGCCACGGTCACCCCGGCCCCGGTGGCCAGGGCGGACAGCCGCTCAGGGGCGTATCGCCGCTGGGGCCACGGGACGGACACGACCGGCCGGGCCGGGGCGAGCGGTGCGGAGCAGCCCGGCACGGCCCGCGCGGCGGCACCCGGAGCGACCGCGCGCGTCGCGGCGGCGGGTGATGCGGTGGCCGGCGCGGCGAGCAGGGTCGCCGCCAGCGCGGCGAGGGCCGGGCGCGCGGTGGACCAGGGCATCGACGCCCTCCGTATCGTGTCGAGTCCGGAACGGGATGTTATCTCCATCTGCGCCGTCCGGTGGGCCGCCGCACGCCAGCCATTGTGATCTTGAAACTACCTTGTAGGTTGTACGCGATGCCTATGGCCTGTTCGCGGGAGGAGAGGTGGCCGTGACCGACTGGGAGCCGGCTACCGAGGCCGAAGCGGCGATGCGGGACGCGCTCCGCGCCAACGACCAGGAGCTCTACTTCCGGATCCTGGCCCGTATCGAACTGCTGCTGCCGGTCCCCGCGGAGGCGCTGGCCGGGCAGGCGTCGACCGGGTGGGGCACGTGGACCACCGGCGGGCGGACGCACGTGCTGGCGTTCACCTCACCTGCCGCGCTGCGCGCCTGCCTGGGCGAGAACTCCACCCCCAGCCGTCGCAGCGCGTACGCCGACCTCGCCGGCGACTGGCCGAACCACGAGTGGTGGCTGGCGGTGAACCCGGGCCTTCCCATCGAGGGGTACCTGCCCGCCTGGTTCGTCTCCCAGTTGTCCCGGGGCGACGTGCGGTTGCCCGGGCGCACCATAGGTGCCCGGGCGCGCCTGGAGCGCGCCGAGACGGCGGCCAGGGCCCGGGCCAGCGCCGCGGTTCCCGGGTGGGACGCGCGGGAGCCCGGTGCGCCCGAGTCGTCGCCTGCCGAGGCGGCGCAACACGACCTGGCGCAGCACGACCTGGCGCAACGCAATCCGGCGCAACACGACCCGGCGCAACGCAATCCGGCGCAGCCACCGCCGACGGGCCCCGCGCCCGGCCCGACCGTCGCGTCGGCGGCGCCCGTCTCGCCGGGGGCGGCCGGGGCGAGGACCGTGTCCCGGCCGGTCAACCCGCCGTACCGCCGGCCCGCCGAGGCGGGCCCGGGGTCGCCGGTCCCGCCGTACGGGGACGGGCAGGGCGCCGCGCCGGGGCC
Organism: Micromonospora sp. B11E3; assembly: GCF_039871625.1. Taxonomy (NCBI): domain Bacteria; kingdom Bacillati; phylum Actinomycetota; class Actinomycetes; order Micromonosporales; family Micromonosporaceae; genus Micromonospora; species Micromonospora sp. B11E3. Next base: position 93,694 of record NZ_JBDPMC010000005.1, read on the forward strand.
CCGACCCGGTCCGGCCGAGGTCGGCCCGGGCCGACCTGCCGACGGCCGCGGCGTGTCACCTCCGGCCGAACCGGCCGCCAGCGGATCGGCGTGGCTTAGCGTGCCGCGACGGCGGCCGTTGGCGGAACTCTCGCCGAGCGGGCCGACGGCCGAGCCGGCCGATCGGCCCGCCAACCCGCCCGCGTCCTTCTTCGAGCCGGCGTCGAGCCGGAACCGAGCCGCCCGTCCGGTCGGCGAACCACATCGACCCGCCGACCGGGCCGTTCCGCCGGCCCGGTTCGCCGGCGTCAGCCAGTCGTTCCCCCGGCGTACCGCGCCGGACCAGGTCGGCGAGCAGGCGACGCCCACCGTCCGCCCCGCCGGGCCGGAGGTGGAACCGCCGACCGTGGCGTTCCCGCCCGCCGCCGTCGAGTCGCGGACCGTCGCGTTTCCGGCTGGCCCGGCCGAGTCGCCGACGGTGGCGTTCTCGCCTGGCCTGGCCGAGTCGTCGACCGTCGCGTTCTCGCCTGGCCCGGCCGAATCGCCGACGGTGGCGTTCTCGCCTGGCCTGGCCGAGTCGCCGACCGTCGCGTTCTCGCCTGGCCTGGCCGAGCCGTCGCAGGCGACTCCCGGCCCTGCCGACGGGGCCGCCCGAAGCCCGCGGCCCGGCGCGGCCGCCGAGCCGCCTCGGCCCGCTTTCGACGAGGAGGCGACGCGGGCGTTCCGGCCGGTCACGCCCGCCCGCCCCGTCGTACCCTCAGGTGGCACGGCGGGGGAGGAGGCCGGCCGGCCGACCGGGACCCGCGACGAGTTGCCCCGCCGCCGTCCGGTGTCCGGTCTCGCTCAGGCGTTCCCGAGCTCTCGGTCCGCACCGGGCGACGCGAGGGCCACGGAGCCGCGCCCGGCGAGCGGCGAGCGGCGGGAGGAGTTGGCTCCGTCGGCCGCCGAGCCGGTCTCCGGGCCGCCCGCCTCGCGTCGCTCCTTCTCGCCCATCGTCATCGAGGGCACCGTCATCGAGTCGCGGGAGCTGCCCGCCGTCGACCCGGTGCCTGAGGGGGCCGTTCCGCCTGCGTCGTCCGCCGCCGGGCCCAGCGCCCAGGCAGCCGCCGGGCCCGGCACCTCGGCAGCCGCCGGGCCCAGCGGCCCAGCCGCCCCCGGGCGTACGACTCTCCCGGCGGACGCCGTGGCCAGGCCCGCCCCGGAGCAGCCGGCGAGTACGGCACCCGCCGAATCGGGGCCCGGCGGGCGGACGCCGCCTGCCGCGCCGGCCGAGGACCTCTTCCGTCCGGCCCCCCGGTCGTCCGCCGCGCCGGCCGACGAACTGTTCCGCCCGGCCACCTCCGCCGCCGACGTGCCCCCGGCCATAGTGGACCCGGCGCCCGAACGGGTCGCGCCACCTGCGGCGCCGCCTGCGCCTGAACGGGTGGCGCCGCCTGCGCCCGAGCCCGTGGCGCCGCCTGCGCCCGAGTTCCGGCCGGCCAACGAGGTCGAGGAGAACCTGCTGGTCGCCGCCGGGGCGGGCAGCACCGACAGCTTCCTCAGCACCCTGCTGCTGGCCCGGGTGCTGCTGCCGGTCGCGTGGGACTCGGCGCCGGACAGCGGCCCGGGCGACCCGGGCTTCGTGTGGCGCACCGAGCAGTTGGACGGCGACACGTACGTGGTGGTCTACACCTCCCCGGAGCGGATGGCCGACCACCTCGACGACCCGGTCGAGACGGTACGGGTCAGGTTCGTGCAGCTCATCCGGCGCTGGCCCGACGCCGCCTGGTCGTTCGCGGTGAACCCGAACACTCCGGTCGGCGCGAAGCTGCCCGGCGAGCAGATCGTCGCGTTGGCCAACTGGGCCGCCGAGGTGGGGCTCGGCGACGACGCGGGCAGCGAGCCGGAGCCGGTGCCGACGGCCGGCGGACGGCCGGCGAACGCCCCGCGGCCGGCCCCGCCGCCCGCCGACCCGAACCGCCCGGTCGTGATGCAGAAGGTGATCTCCCCGAGCCAGCTCTCGTACTACCTCGAGCGCGGCTACGACCGGGTCTCCGGCTTCGTGCACCGCGCCAGCGAGCTGGCCCACCTGAACACCCCGGCCCAGCTGTACGGCGCACTCGGGCTCGGGTATCCGGGCTCGCCGTTCTCCCGTGACGCGGAGGAGATCCACGTGCTCCGCTGGCCGGCCTACCGGCCGAGCCTCTACCGCATCCCCTACGGCGGGCAGAACGAGGCTGCCATGCGGGCCATGGAGGGCTGGGTCATCGAGCGTCCCCCGTTCCGGGGCAACGGCTTCGCCCCGGGCGAGAGCAGCGACATCGTGGCCGAGTTCAAGGTGGACAGCGCCCGGCTGCCGCACGGCGCGCAGCTGTGCCGGATCGGCGCGGACGGCACCGAGCGGACGATCGCCGTCCTGGACACCGACGCGCTGCACTGGCGACGGGTCGAGGAGGCGTGATGCGCGACGGCTACGTGGCCCGCTGGCGCGGGCGGGAGTACCAGGCCAGCCCGGACGGCGACGACGTGCGGCTGTACCAGCCGGAGCCCGGCGACGGGTTCGAGGAGGTCCGCCCCGGCCGCCACGTCCGGGTGGTGCCGGCCACGGAGCTCGACGACCTGGCGTACGTCCGGACCACCTGCACCTGGCAGGGGCAGCCGTTCATCGTCCTCGGCGAGCACGACGGCTGGCTGCGGGTGGAGTACACCGGCGGGCGCTGGCCGGTCGCCCAGGCGATGGGGCTGGAGGTCTTCGACTTCGGGGTCTACCAGGGCTGGGCCCCGGCCGCCGAGGTCGCCGACCTGCGCGAGAAGCGCCTCTGAACCCGGCCGACCGTCAGGACTTCGCCCAGCGCAGGATCTCGCCGAGCACGACCTCCCGGGCCTCGACGTGCGGGAAGTGTCCCACCCCGTCCAGCAGCCGCCACTCGTACGGGGCGACGACGTACCGGCCGGACCCCTGGGCGGTACGCGGCAGCGAGGCCTCGTCCAGCGCGCCGTGCAGTTGCAGCGTCGGAGTGACCAGGGGCTTCTGCATCAGCTTGACGAACCGGTAGCCGTGCAGCCGCAGCACCGACCGGAACGCCCAGCGGTAGCCCTCCAGCGCGCAGAACGCCGCCTGCGGGATGCGCATCGCCTCCCGGCAGCGCCGGGCGTACGCCTCGAAGTCGGGCCCGTGCACCCAGCGCGGCCCGCCCCAGCGGCGCAGCATCTCCTCGACCGCCGCCGCGCCGTCGCGGGTGAGCACGTGCTCGTACCGGGGAAGCTGGAACTTCAGGGTCGGCGTGGAGGCGGCGAACTGCCCGCGCGGGTCGGCGAAGATCGCCGCCCGTAGCCGCAGCGGGTGCGGGGCGCCGAGCACCACGAGCCGGCGCACGAGCTTCGGGTGGAACGAGGCGGCGGTCCAGGCGATCAGGCCGCCGGCCCCGGAGCCGACCAGGGTGGCGGAGCGCTCGCCGAGGGCCCGGATCAGGCCGGCGACGTCGGCGGCGAGGGTGTAGCCGTCGTACCCCCGGGGTGGCTTGTCGCTGGCGCCGTAGCCGCGCAGGTCGACCGCGACCGCCCGGAACCCGGCGTCGGCCACCGCCGGCAGGATGTCGTGCCACGCCCACCAGTGTTCGGGGAAGCCGTGCAGGAAGAGCACCATGGGGCCCGTGCCCGCCTCGACGACGTGGAAGCGGCTGCCGTTCGCGCCGACGAACCGGTGCGTCCACGGCCCCTCGGTCAGGACGCAGGACTCGTCGACGGCGCCGCCGCGCTGCTGGCTCATGGCCCCAGCCTAGGTCCCCGGTGCCGGTGGCCGCCCCGCCGGCCGCAAAGGGCGATGCCCGGGCAGGTCACCTGCCCGGGCATCGCGGTGGTACGGGTTGTCGCGTGGATCAGGAGAAACGGACCTTGATCGAGGTGCCGTCCTGCTCCAGCACCCTGATCTTCGTGCCGGTGGCCGGGACCTTGACGCCGTGGTTCGGCAGCTCCGGGTACCAGTACTGCTTGGTGTCGTCGAACAGCGGCTGCGCGGCCTGGCCCCGGATGTACTGGGGCTGGATGTTGATGTGCAGCGTGAACGAGTCCGCCTTCGTCAGGCTGAACGGCGCGTCGTAGACCTGGACGCGGGCCCGCCAGGGGTTGCCGGTCAGGTTGTAGATCGGCCGCGGGTGGGCGTCGATGATGAGGTTGCGGCCCTCACCCGGGTGCACGAACGTGTCGTTGTCCGCGTACCGGAGGTTCCAGTACGAGATCAGCAGGCCCTCCTGGTACGCGTAGTGGTCCACGTAGTCGGGGCGGGTGTTCGCGTAGCCGAAGTAGTACGGGCCGGTCTTCAGGTACTTGTCGTACGAGACGTACGACCGGTGGCCGGCGATGTAGTAGTTGTCGAAGAGCCGGGTGTACGTCTCCTCGACGATGCTCCAGCCGTTGAGGGCCCAGCCGTTGGCGCCGGCCTCGGCACCGTCGCTGAGCAGGGCCTGCCCGTCGGCGGTGACGGTGACGGCGTCACCGTAGAAGCCGCCTTCGGAGACGCCGCCGTCGGTCTGGTAGCGCAGCCGGAACTGCACCGTCTGGCCGGCGAAGGAGTTCAGCGGGACGTTGACGTCGACCCACTGGCCGCCGCTGGAGCCGTCCAGGGCGAAGCGCCCGGGCGAGATCTCCTTGAAGGCCGTGCCGCCGGCCGTGCCGGGCTGCGGGTTCCAGGTCTGGCCACCGTCGGTGGAGACCTCGAAGAAGAGGTAGTCGTAGTCCGCCTCGATGGCGTAACGGCCCTTCATCGTGACCGCGGCGCTGGTCTTTCCGGTGAGGTCGATCGTCCGCGACATCGACGTGTTCAGGTCGTCGTCGTTGCCCGAGAAGAACTGCTTGGTGCCCTCGAACGGCGCGCCGTTGTCGAACGTGTACTCCCGCTGCGGGAGCACCACCACCGCGGCCTGCGCCTTGGCGGAGTTGTACTCCTGCGGGCCGAGCTCCAGGGTGCGCTTCTGGCCGGCCTTGACGACCTCGTAGTCGAGCCAGCCGAGCTGGAGCTTGTTCCAGGCGCCCAGGTCGCCGCCGCGCTCGCCGATGCCGGCGTCGTCCTTGGCGCCGAGCCGGCTCTGGGCCATCAGGGTCCAGTGCTCGTTGTTGTTGTCCCCACCACTGGTGACGTTGTAGTCGTCCGGCAGACCGAGGTCGTGGCCGTACTCGTGGTAGAAGACGCTCCGGCCGCCGTTCTCCGGCTGGATGGTGTAGTCGCCGATCCAGATGCCGGTGTTGCCGATCTGGGTGCCGCCGAGCGGGTTGCCGGCCGGGCCGGTCCGGCCCTGGTCGGAGGCGAAGGCGTACCAGCGGTGGCTCCAGATGGCGTCCTCACCCTGGTGCGGGTCGCCGTCGGCCTCGTCGCCACCCGCGTGGACGATCTGGAAGTGGTCGATGTAGCCGTCCGGCTCGTTGAAGTCGCCGTCGCCGTCGTGGTCGTAGCGGTCCCACTTGTCCATCGCCTGGAGCTCGGCGGCGATCTGGGCGTCGGTGCGTCCGGCGGCCTTCTGCCCGGCGACCCACTGGTTGGCGGCGTCGCGGACCAGCGCCCAGGTGTTGGTGCAGACGTTCGAGCCGCAGGGGTAGCCGCCGGAGCGGCCGTACCGGGCCTCGTTGTACTGGACCTTGACCCAGTCGGTGACGACGCCGTCGACGCTGTACCGGCCCGAGGACTGGGCCTCGTAGTACTGCTTCAGCGACTCGTCGCCCTGCCCGGTGCCGAAGTACAGGTTGCGGAAGTGGTCGGCGCTGAAGTCCGGCTGCCAGACGGTGGAGTTGTCCACCGCCCGGTTGGGCTGGGGGATCTGGTTGCGCTGCGGACCGTCGAACGTGGTCGGGCCCGGGGTGTCCGGGTCGGTGTCCTGGTCCGGGTAGTTCGGGTGCCGCTCGTTGCCGAACTCGGCGAGGATCACGAAGATGTGGTCGGTCTGCTGGCGGGACAGCTCGACGTACTGGTCCTTCGTCTGTGCGGTGGCCCTGGCCGAGCGGGCGCCCGCCCCCTGGACCTGGGTCTTGCCGACCTTGACGACGGTGCTGCCGTTGATCTTTTCCGCCTTGGCCCGGCCGGAGAGGACCTCGCTCAGGCCCTCCTGGCGCAGCGCCCGCCGCTTGTCCTCGAGCGGGTTGGGCAGATCATGATCAGTCTGTGCGGGCTCGCCGACCGACGGGGCGGTCGCCGGGAGCTTCGGCGTCGGCGCGGCGCTGGCGGCCGTGCCCGCCACCAGTCCCGTCGCCGTCAACGAAAGCCCGATCAGACCCACTGCGACTTTGCGCACGTGGTACCTCCGGTGTGAAGGAACCGGCCCAACGGGGGTACGGACCGGTAGACGTCCACTGATGGGACTCATGGTGAACATAGAGTCTTCTGGGACGGGTGGGAAGACGCGTCCGTCGATTTGTAGCAAGTTTTTGAAGGAAATGCTTCGCGGCGTCACACTCACACCCGTCGTTCGGTCAATGGAGGCGAGCCGAACGACCGCCGGAGCATCCCGATCCGTGGTCGGTGGACGCGGACGCGAAAGGGGCCGGTGGCGTGACGCCACCGGCCCCTTCAGCTGATCCTCAGATCAGTTGCTGACCCTCACGACCATGTCGTCGGTCGGGTTGGTGCCCTGCTGCACGATCTCGATCCGGGTGCCGGTGCCGGCCACCTTGACCGAGTTCCAGGCGTTGCCGCTCGTCCAGTACTTCGACGCGCCGCTGTCGTTGAACACCGGGTTCGGAGCCAGCTCCGGAACGGTGACCGCCACCCCGTTGAGGTGGAAGGTCTGCGCCGGCTTGGTGTACAGGCTGAACGTCGCGTCGTAGCCGTTACGACGGTTGGTGATGTTGTTCTGGCCGGGAACCTTGATCTTGTCCGGGCGGACGTCGACCGGCAGGTTCAGGCCGTAGCCCGGGTGCTGCGAGGTGTTGTTGTCGCCGTAGGCGTAGTTCACGTACCAGACCAGCAGACCGGGCTGGACCGAGAACCGCTCCACCCAGTTCGGGCGGGTGTTGTTGAAACCGTAGTTGTACCCACCGGTGCGGAGCGTGTCGTCGTACCCGAAGTACGTCCGGTTCTCCGCGATGTAGAAGCGCGGGTACGTGTCGGTCACCGTGCCACCCATCCGGGTGAAGCCCTTGGCGGTCCACGCCGCGTCCAGGGTCTCCGCGTCGTCGGTCCAGGCGGCGGCGCCGTTCTTGACGAGGGAGATGTTGTCCAGGAACGCGCCCGCGAGGTGCACGCCGCCGTCGGTGGCGTAGCGGTAGCGGAACTGCACGGTCTGCCCGGCGTACGCGGACAGGTCGTAGGTCAGGTCGACCCAGTTGCCGCTGGTGGAGCCGTCGACACCGGTCTCGCCGGCGTCGATGAGCGAGTTGCTCAGCTGGGCCCAGCTGGTGCCGCCGTTGGTGGACACCTCGGCGTAGAGGTAGTCGTAGTCCTCTTCGATGTCGTACCAGGCCTTCGCGGTGATCGACGCGGAGGTCGCACCGGTCAGGTCCAGGCTGCGGGTCAGCGTGGTGTTCAGGTCGTCCGCGCTGCCGCCCCACCACTCGTTCGCGCCGGCGAACGGGGTGTTGTACGAGGTGCTCTGGGTCGTCGGCGGCAGGTTCACCACGACGGCCTGAGCCTTCGGGCCGTCGCTGTCACCGGCCGGGCCGAGGGTCACCTGGGTGGTGCCCTTGCCGTACTCGACCGTCGAGTAGTTCAGCCAGCCCAGGAACAGCTTCGAGTACGGGTCCATGTAGCCCGGGGTCGAACCGATGTCGTCGGTGCCGTGGCTCAGCCACGAACCCGAGGCCATCAGGCTCCAGAAGCCCACCCCGTTGTCGCCACCCGCGGTGTCGTAGTAGTCCGGCAGACCGAGGTCGTGGCCGTACTCGTGGGCGAACACGCCGAGGCCACCGTTCTCGGGCTCCGTGGTGTAGTCACGGATCCACATCCCGGTGTCGCCGATCTGCACGCCGCCGGCCAGGTTGCCCGCCGGACCGGCGACGCCGGCCAGGTTCGGGAACGCGGCCCACCGGTGCGACCAGATGGCGTCCTCGCCCTCGGCGCCGCCGCCGGCCTCCTCGCCCTCACCCGCGTGCACCGCCTGGAAGTGGTCGATGTAGCCGTCGGGCTCGTTGAAGTTGCCGTCGCCGTCGAAGTCGTACCGGTCCCAGGCGTCGAACTGCGCGAGGTAGTCCTTGATCTGCTGCGGCGTCTTGCCGGCGGCGACCTGCGACTGGTACCAGGACGTCGCGGTGTCCTTGACGAAGTTCCAGTAGCCGTCGGCCTCGGAGATGGCGTTGCTGCCGTACCGGGCCTCGTTGAAGGGCACGGTGACCCAGTCGCTCACGTCGCCGCCGACGGTGTACCGGCCGCCGGACTGCTTGAGGTAGAAGTCCCGCATCGACTCACCCTGGCCGTAGAACATCTCCAGGTAGTGGGCCCGGTCGAAGTTGGACCGCCACAGGGTGCTGTTGTCGTCGGTGGCGCTGCCGTCCCAGTTGCGGTCCGGCTGGGGGATCTGGTTGACCTTCGGGCCGGGGGTTCCGCCGGTCCGCGGGTCGGTCTGGTTGCCGAACTGGACCAGCATCGTGAAGATCGGGTCGGTCTTCGGGGCCTGCTGGTACTCGACGAAGAGGTCGTCCTTGACCTGGATGACCTTCGAGCCGTTGCGCGTCTGAAGCTTGGCCTTGCCCTTCAGCAGGTCGGCGATCGCCTGCTTACGGACCTCCCGCCGCTGATCCGCCATCGGATCGGGGAGGTTGTCCTTGCCGTGCTTCGCCTTGTCGGCGCCGGAAGCCGGCTCCGCCGTCGGAGCAGCGGACGCCGGGGCCGTGACGACACCGGCCGCCAGCAGCGCGGCCGCGGCCGAGGCCAGGCCCGCCGTGACTCGTCTCCTCAAAGGTCCTCCTCCTTTGTGGATGTGTTACATGACGGGCGCGGCCGAGGCCGGCCCTGTCACGCGATGCGTTCCTCACCCTGGCAGAGCCAACGACGGTTGTCACGAGGCAATACGGTCAGGAAAACGTTGAACGGACGTGCGGAAAGCTTTCAAATCAGGTGCAATCGGCGCAGCAATCCGACTCTGGTTCGCGTTACGTTTTGGCCACGATCACGGGGGCCGGGCGAAGTTGTGGAGCCCCCGGCAGGGAGCGCCGGCGACTTCGAAAACGTCGCACGGGTCGATGGGAAGAGGGCCGAGACGACGAACGGCGGGACCCGCCCGGAGCAGTGTGCTCCGGGCAGGCCCCGCCGGGTGTTCGACGCGCCGGTGCGGGGTCAGGGCGTCGCGGCCGTGACCTTCACCGTGGCGTACGAGTTGTCCTTCGCGGCCTTCGTGATCGTCAGCGTGACGCCGTAGTTCACGCCCTGGTCACCGGGGTTGCCGGTGCCCAGCACGATTGCGCCGCCACCGAGGACGGCCCCGTAGAAGGACGGCGCCGGGGTGCCGTCCGGGTTGGTCACCCGGGTCGTGTACGGGGCGTTGCCCCGCGACGGCAGCACCACCGAGGCGTCGCTGTCCCGGGCGAACGCCGAACCGTTGCGGATCTCGATGCCCGGGTACCAGGTCTTGGCGTCGCTGAACGCCGACACCGGAGCCTGCGCACCGAAGTCCGTGCAGTACTCGCTGTACGGCTCGTTCGCCGCCTCCAGGCACTCACGGAACGGGTACGTCGGGTTGAGACCGAACGCGGCATTGGCCGACTGCGGACGGCTGGGCAGGTTGTCCAGCGTCGACGGGTCCTTCACCGCCGCCTCGCCCTGCCGCCGGTACGGGTCGAAGTGCGAGTCCACGATCAGCAGGCCGCCCTTGGCGCCGTAGCTCGGCAGCGCGGTCAGCTGCGCGGTCACGTGGTTCACGTCGCCCAGCGCCGTGTCCCGGTACCAGACCAGCATGCCCGGGGCGTTGTACGAGACCCGGTCGACCTTCCACGCGTCGCGCGAGTACACCGTGTCGTAGGTGTACTTCAGGCCGGCGTCGAAGCCGTCGAAGTTGCGCCACTCGGCCAGGTAGTAGTGCGCCCGCACCTCGGTGCCCGAGTTCGTCCGCCAGCCCGCGCCCGTGGTGTCGGTGAAGGTGCCGACGGTGGCGGTCCAGCCGTTCGCGCCGCCCTCGACGTCGTCGCTCCAGGTGGTGGCGCCGCCGCCGGTGACCGAGAAGTCGTCGGCGAACCAGCCGCGCTCCACGAACGCCTCGTCCGTGGCGTAGCGGAGCCGCACCTGCACCGTCTGGCCCGCGTACGCCGACAGGTCGACGTAGTCGTGCCGCCAGCCGTGCGTGTCACCGGTCAGGCCGTACTTCTTGTTGCCGAAGTCGACCATCCGGCCGTTCGGGTCGGCGTAGTTGTCCGGCGTGGTGACCACGGCGCCGGTGGAGTCGTAGACCTTCTGCTCGGACCAGGTCGCCCCGCCGTCGGTCGACACCTCGACGAAGCCGTAGTCCCAGTCCGCCTCGATGACGTAGTTGTTCCACATCCAGAACTTCGCGTCGGCCGCCGCCGGCACCGCCACCTGGCGGGTCAGCCGGACGTCCGCCCAGTTCTGGTCGGCACCGCTGTGCCACATGTTCCCGCCGCTGTGCGGCGTGGCCAGGGTGATCACCTTGTTCGGCAGGTCGACCTTGATGCCGTCCGCGGTGCCGACCGGGGTACGCGAGGTCTGGCCGAGCTGCACGGTGCGCGGGTCGGAGCCGGGGGCGATCGTGACGGGGTCGGCCCAGCCGAGCACCCACTTGTCCCACAGGCCCATGTGCGTCGGCAGCGCCTGGAAGATCTCGCCGCTGTGCGACCCGGAGGCCATCAGGTCCCAGAAGTCGACGTCCGAGTCGGCGTTGCCGGAGGTGTCGTACAGGTCCGGCAGGCCCAGGTCGTGGCCGTACTCGTGGGCGAAGACGCCGACGCCGGCGTCCTCCGGCTGCACGATGTAGTTCGCCACCTGGAGGTTGGTCCCGGGGATGGTGTAGCCGCCGGCAACCGTCGAGGAGTGCGCCCAGACGGCGTAGACGCCCTCGGCGCCGCCGCCGCGGGACTTGCCCTGGCCGGCGTGCACCAGCACCAGGTGGTCGATCACGCCGTCCGGCTCGAAGAGGTTGCCGTCACCGTCGCGGTCGCCCTGGTCCTCGATGTCGTAGTCGGCCCACGGGAAGTCCGGGTCCGTCTGCGCGAGGGCCTCGATGGCGTCCGTGGCGAGCCGGCTCGCGCCGGCGGGGTTGTCCGGGTGGCCGTTCATCGCCTGCTGCCGGCCGGCGACCCAGTTGCCGTTCTCGTCCTGGAAGCAGCGGGAGGCCGCGTACCAGCCCTCCGAGTGCGGCACGGTGATCCACGGGCTGGCCTGCCCGTCGACCGTGTACGCGCCCTTGGACATCTCCAGGTACATGTTGTGCATGGTCCGGCCGGCGAGGCTGATGCCCGGCTTGCCGTCCGGCCCGGTCAGGTCCGTGCGGACCCGCTCGGTGATGCCCTCCTTGGTGTAGAGCATCTTGTCGTAGTGGGCCGGGGAGAAGTCCGGCACCCACATGCTGTTGTTGTCCTCGTGCGGCAGGGTCGCCGGGTCCGGGATGTTGTTGTGCCGCGGCCCGTTCTGCACCGTGCCGGGGACGCAGGTGCGGTCCTCGAACACCGTCTTCGGGACCATCACGTTGGTGAAGTCGTCGTTGGCCTGGTCGTTGAACTCCACCAGCAGGGTCAGCAGCTTCGCGCGCTGCGTGGCCGGCGCCTGCTTGATCTGCCGGGGGCTCTTGCCCGTCTTGATCGACTGGGCCTCGAGCTTCGCCAGCTGCCTCGCCGTCACCGGGTTGCCGCCGGCGAACTTGCGGTCGTACGCCCGCGCCTCGTCGGCGGCCGCGGTGTAGACGCCGTCGGCGCCCTTCACCTCCTTACCCGCGGTGTCCGGCTGCACCTCGGGCTCGGCGTAGTTGATGTAGTGCTCGTCCGCACCGATGATCGCCCGGGGACTGGACGTCTCGGCCGACGCGGTGCCGGTCACGGTCAGTGACGTGGCCGCGAGGGCGATGGCGGGCAGCGCGACGAGTAGGCGTCGGCGTGACCCGTTTCGGGGATTGATGTGCATGCCGCTCCGTTCTCGGGCATGGGAGAGGAAACCGTCCGGCTGTACGCCGCAACGACGACTGTCAACCGGCCGATGCGGCTGAACCTAGAACAGAACGATTCCAACCAACAGGGGCGAGCGTCCCCTGTGTCCGTTCAGGCCGGTCCGCCTCCACCGACCGTCTGACGGGCCGTGGTCACCGTCCGTCGTCGTACCTAGGAGAAAAAGAACGGTGGGTGACGGTCCGCGCGGACCGTCACCCACCGAGGGGGTACGCCTGGCGTCAGTCCTCGTCGGACTTCCCGCCGGACATGCCGGAGGAGATCAGGTCCATGACCGAGGAGTCCTGGAGCGTGGTGACGTCGCCCAGCGACCGGTTCTCCGCCACGTCCCGCAGCAGCCGGCGCATGATCTTGCCGGAGCGGGTCTTCGGCAGCTCCGGCACCAGCATGATCTGCCGGGGCTTGGCGATCGGGCCGAGCGTCTTCGCGACGTGGTTACGCAGGTCGGCGATGAGCTTCTCGCCCGCCTCGCCGGCGGTGTCAACGTTTCCGCGCGGGATGGTGAACGCCACGATCGCCTGCCCGGTGGTCGGGTCGGTGGCGCCCACCACCGCCGCCTCCGCCACCGACGGGTGGCTGACGAGCGCCGACTCCACCTCCGTCGTGGAGATGTTGTGCCCGGACACCAGCATCACGTCGTCGACCCGGCCGAGCAGCCAGACGTGCCCGTCGTCGTCCTTCTTGGCCCCGTCCCCGGCGAAGTAGACCCACTCGCCGCCGCCGTTTCCGGCGCCCGCCCCGAACCGGGACCAGTACGTCTCGAGGAACCGGTTGTCGTCGCCCCAGATGGTGCGCAGCATCGACGGCCACGGCTCGCCCAGCACCAGGTAACCGCCGCCGCCGTTGGGCACCGACTGCCCCTGGTCGTCCACCACGTCGGCGACGATGCCCGGCAGCGGCGTCATCGCCGAGCCCGGCTTGGCCTCGGTGACACCGGGCAGCGGCGAGATCATGACCGCCCCGGTCTCGGTCTGCCACCAGGTGTCGACGATCGGCAGCCGGCCCCGGCCGACGTGCTGGCGGTACCACATCCACGCCTCCGGGTTGATCGGCTCGCCGACGCTGCCCAGCAGGCGCAGCGAGGACAGGTCGTACCCGGCGGGGATGTCCTCGCCCCACTTCATCATCGTGCGGATCAGCGTCGGCGCGGTGTACAGGATGCTCACCTTGTACTTGTCGACGATCTCCCAGAACCGGCCCTTGTGCGGCGTGTCCGGGGTGCCCTCGTACATCACCTGCGTGGCGCCGTTGGAGAGCGGGCCGTACACGATGTAGGAGTGGCCGGTCACCCAGCCGATGTCGGCCGTGCACCAGTAGACGTCGGTCTCCGGCTTCAGGTCGAACACCGCGTGCGTCGTGTACGACGTCTGGGTCAGGTAGCCGCCGGTGGTGTGCAGGATGCCCTTCGGCCGGGCCGTGGTGCCGCTGGTGTAGAGGATGAACAGCGGGTGCTCGGCGTCGAACGGCTGCGCGTCGTGCTCCGGCGACGCCTGCTCCACCGTCTCGTGCCACCAGCGGTCCCTGCCCGACCAGGCGACTTCCTCGCCGGTGCGGCGGACGACCAGCACGTGCTCCACCGACGGGCAGTTCGCCACCGCCTCGTCCACGGTCGGCTTCAGCGCGGACGGCTTGCCCCGCCGGTACCCACCGTCGGCGGTGATGACCACCTTGGCGGTGGCGTCCTGGATCCGGTTGGTCAGCGCGTCGACGGAGAAGCCGCCGAACACCACGCTGTGGGTGGCGCCGATCCGGGCGCAGGCCAGCATGGCCACCGCCGCCTCCGGGATCATCGGCATGTAGATCGCCACCCGGTCGCCGGCCGTCACACCCAGCTCCGTGAGCGCGTTCGCGGCCTGGCAGGTCAGCTTGTGCAGGTCGGCGTAGGTGAGGGTGCGGGTGTCGCCCGGCTCGCCCTCCCAGTGGATGGCCACCCGGTCGCCCCGACCGGCCTCGACGTGCCGGTCCAGGCAGTTGTACGCCACGTTGAGCTGCCCGCCGACGAACCACTTCGCGAACGGCGGGTTCGACCAGTCGAGCACCTCGTCCCACTGCCGGGCCCAGGTCAGCCGGCCGGCCTGCTTAGCCCAGAAGCCGAGCCGGTCCGCGGCGGCCTCCGCGTACGCGTCGGCGGTGACGTTGGCGTTCGCGGCGAGTTCGGCCGGGGGCGGGAACTGCCGGGTCTCGTTCAGCAGATTGGCCAGTGCCTCGCTCATGCCGTGACTCCTCGTCGCTTTCGTGACCTGCGTCTCCTACCCTCGCAGAGGTTAGCCCTGCCGGCTGCGCCCCCGCGACACCTCCCGGACTCCGTCCGCGCCGAGCGGCCCCCGCCGCGCGCCGAGCTGCAAGAAAGTGCCCTGCCGTGGGGCAGGGGAACCCTCCGCACCGCGACGACCTGGGGCGGCGGGATGGTCGGCGCACCGATCCGGGCGGCTGGCGGCCGGGCGGGCCGTTAGCGTGGCCGGGTGACCAACGATCCGCTCGCCCCGCTGCTCGCGCTCGCCGACATCGCCCCCGCCGTCGAGCGGGCCCGCGACCGGGTCGACCAGGCGATGCGGCACCGCGCGCTGCGCCGGCACGGCGGCCAGGTCGCGGCCGAGGTCAGCCTCCGGTCCGCGGTGGCCAGCGCCGCCCTGGAGGGGTACGCCCACGAGCGCGAGGCCGTACGGGCCGGCACGGTCACCGACCCGGTGCTCCAGGGGACGCTGCGGGTGGCCGGGGCGCTGCCCGGGCTGGCCGACCGCTGGCAGCAGGCGCCCCGGCAGGTCCTCGCCCGGCTGCACGTGCTCGCCGCGCGCGACGTCGTACCCGGGGAGGAGCTGGGGCGGCCGGTGGCCGACCCGGCGGTCGGCGCGCGGCTGGACGGGCTGGCCGGCCTGGTCGCCGGCGGCACGAAGGTCTCCCCGCTGGTGCTGGCCGCGGTCGTGCACGGCGAGCTGCTGGCGCTGCGGCCGTTCGCCGGGCCGTCGGGCGTGGTGGCCCGGGGCGCCGCCCGGCTCGTGCTGATCGCCACCGGTTTCGACCCGCGCGGCCTGATCGGCGTCGACGTCGGCCACCACGAGCGGGAACCCGAGTACGTCGGCTCGGCCGGCGCGTTCGCCACCGGCACCCCGGACGGCCTGCGCTCCTGGCTGCGCCACTACATGGCGTCCGTGGAACTCGCCGCCGACCAGCTCACCGCCGTCGGCGACGAGATCCTCGCTGCCGCCTGACCGGCTGCCCCTGCCTGATCGGGTTGAGCGGCTGCCCCCGGCCTGCCGCGGCGGATCAGCCTGCCCGCCGCGGGGCGTCCCCGAGGTCGGTGATCAGGAGGAGGCGGTGTTGGCGCGGCTGCGGGTGCGACGGTGCCGGCCGTACCAGGCGATGCCGATGGCCACCCCCACGCCCACGCCCAGGGCCGCGGCGGCGACCGGGACGGCGGGACGCTCCCGCAGCCGGCGGCCCAGCGGGATCGGGTGCCGGAACTCCAGGACCGGCCACGAGTTCTCGCTCGCCAGCTTGCGCAGCGCCCGGTCCGGGTTGACGACGGTCGGATGGCCCACGCACTCCAGCAGGGGCCGGTCGCTGACCGAGTCCGAGTACGCGTACGAGTCGGCGAGGTCGTAGTCGCGGAGCTTGGCCAGCTCGCTGACCGCCTCGACCTTGCTCGGGCCGGCGGCGTAGAACTCCACCCGACCGCTGTAGCGGCCGTCCTCCACCGCCATCCGGGTGGCGATCACGTCGGTCACCCCGAGCAGCTCGCCGATCGGCCGGACCATCTCCTCGCCGGAGGCGGAGACCAGCACGACGTCCCGGCCGGCGGCCTGGTGCTCCTCGATCAGGGCGGCCGCCTCGGCGTACACGTAGGGGTTGATCAGCTCGTGCAGCGTCTCCGAGACGATCTGGCGGACCTGCTCCACCTTCCAGCCCTTGCAGAGCGTGGCGAGATAGTCCCTGGTCTTGGCCATGGTCTGCTCGTCCGTGCCGCCCAGCCGGAACATCAGCTGCGCGTACGCGGACTTCACCACGTCCCGCCGGGTGATCAGCCCATCCCGGTAGAACGGCCGCCCGAACGCCAAGGCGCTGGACTTGGCGATGACGGTCTTGTCCAGATCGAAGAAAGCGGCACTTCGGCCCACGGCGCGAAAGTCTAGCTCGATGGTCTATCGTCGGCGGGTGCCTGGGGTACGGAGTGCGGAGTACCCCCTACCACCCCTGCCCTGAGTGACGGTGGTCACACTCTCCGAACGCGATTTCGCGGGGAGTGGGGGCTGCGGTACTCGACGTATAGCGGTCCGCTCAGGCATGCTTGGCTTACGACGAGTATTCATGTGCAGGCCCTCGGCGGTTGCACCCCCCGTGACCGCTGAGTGGGTTCGGCTCAACCCCCCCGGAGCCGAACCACCCGACGACCCCCGTCTCCCCCCGACGGGGGTCGTCCTTTTTCCGGGCGCCGTCCGGCCCAGGTGAAGGCACCTGACCCGGGTCGGCCGGGCGGGACGCCGGGCCGAAAGTCAGCGGATCGTCAGCGAACGTCAGCCGCACCCGGCCGCGCGCTCCACCGCTGCGGCCAGCCACCCCGACCAGTACGAAGGAACGCGTACCAGCTCCGGCCGAGTCGCGCCCGGCCATCGGCGCGGCAGACAGCCGTACCGGCCGAACACCCGCAGGGCCGCCCGCCGCTGCGGACACGGGCCAGGCACACCGCACTTGGTGCAGCGCCCGTCCGCGCTCGACGGCGTGTGCTGGTCGAGCTGCGCTTGCGCCGCGCAGAGCTGGTCGCGCGCGGCGACGGACAGGTAGACGGTCACCGGGCTGGTCCCAGCGAAGACAGCAGGGTCGCGCGTACCAGGATCTGCGTCTGTGGTCCCCGGCAGCCGTCCGGACTCAGCTTGTTCCCCTCCACCCAGACCCACTGCTCGCGCTCCGGCCTGTTGAGCACCATCCGGACCCCGGTCACCCACAACGCCACAGGCCCGTCAGAGGGCCGGTAACGGTCGGCTGCGTCGATCCGCAGCACCGCGCCGAGCCGTACCC
Source organism: Micromonospora sp. B11E3 (assembly GCF_039871625.1). Taxonomy (NCBI): domain Bacteria; kingdom Bacillati; phylum Actinomycetota; class Actinomycetes; order Micromonosporales; family Micromonosporaceae; genus Micromonospora; species Micromonospora sp. B11E3. Next base: position 110,752 of record NZ_JBDPMC010000005.1, read on the forward strand.
GAACGTCAAACACCGCGTCTCCTCGTCACCGGCGCCACGTTGCGAGACGGCGCGCTGTCGGTCTTGCGTTGTTGGATCTGGAGGCCGGTGATCTGCACGAAGATCTCCCGCCGGGCCAACGCCTTGCCGGTGCCGGGCTCGATGCAATAGCCGGTGAGCCACACCCAGCCGTGGTACGTCGGCTTGTCGCAGACTGAGGTCACCCGCAGCCACAGGGCTCGGTCACCGCCGAACTGCACCGACGCCCGGCCGTCGATCAGCACCAGGTCGCCAGGCTCGGGAACGCCAGGCCGGCGGGGTCCCGGTTTGCGAGGCGCCGGGGTGGGCGGGCCATTCACGGGCCGTCGTTCGGGTCGCGGCCCCACGCCAGCACCCACCCCGGGCCAGCCTCAGCAGGTCGCCGAGCGACCGGAGCCCGCGCAGTCCAGGCACGACCGCCGAGCCAGGGAACGAGTCCGCTCCGACCCCCGCCCCGCCGCCCGGATGGCGGTCCGCGCAAGGGTGTATTTCCAGCCCGCGCCCGAGCAGGATTGGCAGCTGGTCGATACGTTGAGCTCCGTCATGGACACAGGTTGTGGCACAAACCGCCCAGTGACCCGGAAAATCCTTCCGGGGTCGCAGCCGACCGAGGGGAGACAGTGAACCGATGCGCGGGACCACCAACACCCTGACCATCGGCGAGCGCGTCTGCTGGTATCGCAGACGGCGCGGCCTGTCCCAGGAAGTCCTGGCTGGGCTCATCGGCCGCACCGCCGACTGGCTGGGCAAAGTCGAAAACAACCGAATCGAGCTGGACCGGCTGTCCGTTATCAAGTCCCTCGCCGAAGTTCTGGACGTGCCGCTCGGCGACCTGCTCGGCGAACCCTCGCTGCTTGACTGGACCGGCGACAGCGGCACCCAGACAGTTCCCGCGCTGCGTGCCGCCCTCATGAACTACCGGGCTATTGCCCCGTTCGGCGGCACCACCAACGCGCAGCCGCCGACGGTCGCCGTGCTCAGGAAGGAGGTGAGCGCGCTTTGGGACGCCTACCAGGACTCCCGATTCGGATACGTCACCGGTCGACTGCCCGACCTGCTGCACCGCGCCCAGGCCGCCGTCGACCACCACGACGGTGAGGACCAGGACCAGGCCCGCCGGCTGCTTGGCCTGGCGTACCAGCTCGCGGCGACCCAGCTCACCAAGCTTGGGCAAGCCGACCTCGCGTGGATCGCCGCCGACCGCGGCCTGGCCGCCGTCCGGCCCACCGGCGACCCGCTCATCATCGGTTCCCTGTTCCGCTCGGTCGGCCACGCCCTGCACGCCGCCGGCCGCTACGCCGACGCGGTACGCCTCACCGAGGACGCCGCCGGCTACCTTGAGCCCCACCTGAAGCACGCCACGCCCGCGATGCTCTCCGTCTACGGAACCCTGTTCCTGTCCGGCTCGATGGCCGCCGCCCGCTCCAACGACGCCGCCACCACCCGCGCCTTCCTCGCCGCTGCCGACCAGGCCGCCGGCCGGCTCGGAGCCGACGCCAACCATCTCTGGACCGCGTTCGGGCCGACCAACGTCGCCATTCATCGCGTCGCCACCGCCGCCGAGCTGGGCGACCTCCAGGTCGCCGTCGATCTCGGACCGCGCGTCGACGCCGCCGGCCTACCGATGGAACGCCGCGTACGGCACGCCCTCGAAGTCGCCCGCGCCTACAGCTCGTGGAACCGGGTCGACGACGCCCAGGCGACCCTGCTCGACGCCGAACAGATGGCACCCGAGCAGGTCCGCCACCACTTCCTCAGCCGCCAACTCGCCCTGACCTGGATACGCCGTCACCGCCGCAAGCCGTCGGCCGAACTCGTCGGCCTGGCCCGCAGGCTCAAGGTGCTCGACTGATCCCAGCCCATCTAGGCTGCCCTGGTGACGGCCAACGAGATGCCACCGATGGCAACCCCACGCGTCGCCGCCGGCGCTCTCTTCTTCGATGACGCGGGGCGGGTGCTCCTCGTGCGGCCCAGCTACAAGAAGCACTGGGACATCCCCGGCGGCTACGTCGAGCCAGGCGAGTCGCCCCGCGCGGCATGCTTGCGTGAGATCGAAGAGGAGCTTGGCCTAACCACCGAGCTCGGCCCGATGCTGGTCGTCGACTGGGCGCCCGCCGAACACGAGGGCGACAAGCTCCTCTTCGTCTTCGACGCTGGAACTCTCACCACAGAGCAGGAACGTGCGATCCGCTTCGTGGACGGGGAACTCACCGAATGGCGCTACGTGCCCGCCGATGCCTTGGAGCACCACGGGCCACCCCGGCTCGCTCGTCGACTCCGCACCGCGATCATGGCACGCAGCACCGGCACGCCCGCCTACGCCGAGCACGGCAACGCCGTATAGCTCATACTTTCGACACACGTTCAAGGCGGCCCTGGGCGGGCCGTACGCGCCGCCGCCTGGGCGCGTGTCGGCCGCTGCCGCTGTCGCTCTGCGGCCGTCATGCCGGATGCCCGGCGGCTGGCGCGGACAGCGGGAAGCCCGGAGGGCCGCCGCAGAACGACAGGACGTTGACCGGGTTGGTGGCAAGTCGGCAGCCGACGCGGCCGGCGTAGGGGAGCGCACGCCAGCCGCGTCGGCGAGCTGGCGGCGGTGGCGGGGTTGCGGCTACTGCGCCTGCGGCGGGGGCGCTCCGGCTCCAGGATGGCCGGGGCACCGTCGGCGCGTCGCGGTCCGTGGGGTCGTTGCAGAAGAAGCATCCCGCCCACCGTCGACCCGGGCAAGCCGAGCAGACCACCACCCGGCCCGCCACGTCAAGGTCCGCTTGACGTGGCGGGCCGGGCGGCGACCCGATCCCCAGGAGGGCGGGTCGACGGCACGGGATGGCACATCCAGTCAGCGTTGTGATGCGAACCCCGATCAGAACGCAATCGCATCAAGTGCTGGTCGATGCCCTTGCTTGGGCAGCACAGCTAAGGAGGTACTCACTAAAACGCTGGGCCTTTGCAGCTCTCTCGAGAATCACGTTCTCTCTTGACAGGTATGCGCTCGCCCAACGCTTAAGTTCTTCAAAAAGAGCGGCTAGCTCCTCATCACTGATGGTCGCCTGGCGGAGAGCGAGAGGTGTCAACTGTTGCGGCCGTTTGACAGGTCCGCCGGCTAACCTCTCGGCAACGAGCATCGATAGGTGGTATTTGAGGTTGCTCTTCTCTTCAACCGTCGCGGCTGCAGCCTCAGACTGCACAAACATATCGACCCTGCGCTGCAAGGTCGCAGTCCAGTAATAGACCTCTAGGTTGATGTCCGTGTTGAATACCCCTCGGTAGTCGTCGCCGGGCAGGGGCCGTAGGGAAGTTGAGACGTTCAGGCCGTGATCTCGTGTGGGCGCGGTAGTTGGTCGGTGTGGGCGGGTGGACGGTACCAGTAGCGGGCGGGCGTCAAGTGCTCCTCCGCGGGGGCCCACGCGGTCCAGCGGCGGGCTCGTCCTCCGCTGGTCTCAACGGTTCCGTCGGGGAGCCTGCGCCACTGGATCTCATCCACGATGACGAGGTGAGTGTCGATGCCGCGCGTGGGTGACCTCGTTGGAGGTCAGCTCGACCTTGTCCGCTAGGCCTGACGAGCCCTTGACCTCGATGTGCAGTTCCTCGGTCCCGCGTCTTGCCCGGACGTCGTAGCTCTCCCGGTTGCCGACGTCCTCAACCTCGTATCCCTCGACAACGCGATAGTGGTCCATGACGGTCCGCACGGCGTGCTGCTCAAGCGCGACCTTGAGTACTTGGTCTGTCATATACCCGGATCCGCCGGATCGACCGCTCCTGCTGGGACGTGCGACCTCATCGCCGGGAGTTGGTTGACGTACCGGGAGCGGGAGACTGTCGGGTTCGCCGTCTGTCACGGACGATGGTCCTGCTGCGAGATCGGCCGCTAGGCGGCCGGCGTCGGAAGCGTCGTAGCCTGGGACACTGAGACGTAGCCGTATCCGCTTGGTGCTGTTGCCGGGGCGTCGGGCGTCGGGTGCCTGGCCGATCGTCGTCTGAGTGTTCGTCAGCCGCCGTCGCAACGAATGAAGGTTCGAAACCTCAACCAGACGGACGGGCTCCCGGATCAGGTTACGCCTCGACTCAGGGAGTGGCTGCGTTCGCCGCGAATCGACCACCGCTGCTTCGATGACAGCGCGGCGTTCCTTGAGACGCCTCAGGATCAACTCCAGTGCCGGTCGGTAGTCCGTGTTGCGGGGCGGTCTGCCGTCGGCCCGGCCGCTCATGCTTTCGAGCGACGTGGTCGCCGTCGGGCTCCACGGAGTATTCAGCGTCGAGCACCCGGCCGCGTTCGTCGGTCATTCGCACGTTGGTCACTCTGGCACAGACGGGCGACGGACGGCTTCAGGCGGCGGCACCTGACATCGGACGGTGTAGGTGGAACTGTCGACAGCAACCGGGATGGACGAGGGCGCCCGTCGACGTAAGCGTGCGGACAGTCGCCCGAGGTCGCGATCGCGGACAGCCGACGCCGGACGATCCGCACAGAGCTTGGAAGCATGTCACCGCCCTCGCAGCGCACCGAGCAGGCATGAGGCAGTCGCACTGCCGAAATGCTCTCTTTTCAATCAAGGGGCCGCGCAAGCGCGGCCCGCCCGCCGCGCTCGGCCTGCTGGCGGCCTCCGGCCGGCATCGGCCGGTGCGGCGGGCAACTTGCCGGCTCGGATCGTCACGCCCGAGATTCGATGATCGCGGCCTCGATGCGTAGCCCGAGCCCTGTGGCGACGAGGAAGCCCGCGAGGATGTGCGGCTCTGTGACCCCGGTGTTGGTCGACAGGGTGATGGCCGAGACCAGGAGGCCGGCGACAAGGACCACGTTTCCGAGCGTGCGATTCTTGGATGCGCGCCTCGAAGCAGGGTTCACCTGGCGGACGGTACCGAAGATCCGGTGTCGGTGCTGTCGGGACTTGTGCCCGATCAGCACGCCGTGACGATCGCGAGGGCGGTTGGCCGCCGCCGAGGTTGGGGCGATCGGCTGCCGCGCCGCTTCGCGGCTTGCCACCGGGTACGGAGACCAGGCCGCGTAATGCCGGCGCCACGCGACGCCGCCCCCGGCCAGAGGGCCGGGGGCGGAAAGCCGTACGACGCCGGACAGCCGCGACCAGGGTTGCCGGAAGCTAGGAGACGTCGAAGAGGCGAAGGCCGTCGTACTCGGCGAAGTCGGCGTAGTCCTTGCCGTTGAACGTCGCCAGCGGTAGCCGGTCGACCAGGCAGCACGCCGCAATCCAGGAGTCATTCGTCGGCCGGGGCCGCCCGCGATTCTGCGCCCGTGCCTGGAGTTGCCCCCAGGTTGTCGCCACCGCCTCGTCGAAGGGCAGCAACACCGGACCGCCACTGGGCGAGATCAGCCAGCTTGCGTGGCCCCCAGCTCCGCAGCGCGGTCCACTTGGTCAGCTCCCCGAGCGTCACGAAGGTGATGCAGAGGGTCTTACCGGCCAGACGGGCACGGAGACGGTCATGCAGCCGCCCCCGGAGGATCGCCGACGCTACGTCGGTGTCCAGGACGACCAGGCTCACGCGGCGCCAGCCCGCCGGGAGGCGTAAAGGTCGGCGAGGAAGTCATCCAATTCCTCGTCCGACTCGAACAGGTCCGGCCGGGCCAGGTCGTCGACGGAGGTGACTGGCCGGATGCCCTGACGACGCGCCAGCTCCTCAGCCGGTACGTGCTCAGCGGTCGGCCACTCGGGCATCTGCTCAGCGCTACTCGACGTCACAGCTCACCTCCTGCGTCTCGAATCATCGTTTATTGTCGCACCTCCGGCGTCATGACGGCGCACGTCGTGAGCGCCTCCGGCCGTTTCCGGCGCGCGCAGCCCGTTGGACGGGAGTCAGCGAATCGTCAGCGAACGCCGTACCGCGTGGTCCCACTCGATCATGCTCGACAGCACGACCCATGCACCTGACCACGCGGTACGGCACTTGATCACACTCGCCGCTACGTCAGGTCACTTTCCCCCCGACGGGGGTCGTCCTTATTTCCGCCGAGCAGCCCACCGCACCACCCCTACCCGTAAGAGCCCGTCACGCTCCACTCGTCGTGGCGCCGTAGCGTCAGTGGGCACACAGTGGGGCACAGGACACCGTCGAACGTCGGCAATGGGGAGGTGCACGTGGACGCCGTCGTGCTTGCCGAGGTTCTGGCCCTGGCCGGACGCGACGTGCCGGGCCTGGAGGCGGACGGGTGGACGCCTCCGGTGCAGGGCGCCGTCGGACACGCCGTCGGCGTACGGGACGCGTCGGGGTCCCCATTGGTGTTGAAGATCTACCCGGTCGCCGGGCCGGATCGGCGCGACACCGAGGTGCTCGCGCAGCGCCTCCTCGCGGATGTGCCCGGCCCGCGGGTCCCGCGCCCTGTCACCTACGGGGACGTGGACCGCTTTCCGGGCGTCAGCTTCCTCGTGATGACGCGCCTCGACGGGACGCGGTGGGCGGATCGGCGCGCGAGCATGGACGCGGCGGGGACGACCCGGCTCACCCGCGAGGTCGGCCGTGCGCTGCAGGGCCTGCACGCGGTGCGCGGCCGGTGGTACGGCGACCTGGTCGACGGCGGGACCCGCTGGCCGTCCGCGTGGGCGAGGGCGGCGGCGCGCAGCGACGAACTGCTTGACCGGTACGTGCGGACGGGCGGCCCATCGGGGCTGACCGGACGGATCCGGCGTTTCGTGGCCGGCTGCCAGGCGGCGCTGGCCCTCTGCCCGGGCCCCGTGCTGTGCCACAACGACGTCAACGACGGCAACCTGCTGATCTCCGCCACGCCGGACCCCCGGCTGTCCGGCGTGGACCTCGAACGTGCCAGCTGGGACGACCCGCTCAACGACCTGGCCAAGACCCGGCTGCACATCCGCCACCACCGGCCGGCCGACACCGCCGCCCTCATTGAGGCGTACGGCGTCGACGGCACCGACGCCCACCGGCGCCTGGACGCGTACGAGGTGTTGCATGCGCTGGAGGAGCGGCTGTGGGTCGCGCAGGACCGCCCCGCCGGATGGCGTCACTCGGTCGACGCTCTCGACGCCTTCCTCGCCGCTCGCACCTGACGGTCAGGCGTTCGTACGTGCTGGTCGGGCGCTCGCACGTGACGGTCAGGCGCTCGCACGTGACGGTCAGAGCAGCGGGTTCGCGGGCCGAACAGGCGGAGTTCGCGGCGCTTCGTACCTAGCCGCACATAGCAGATCGACAGCGGTTTCGGGCGTTGTCCACAGGGCCTCCCGTTGTCCACAGGCGGGCGTGAACGGGCGGCGAACGACGGGCGGATGAGACCACGCTCTCCGGCAGCACCCCGAGCCCGACTGCTGGAGGCCGCGATGCCACCCCGTACCTCCGTCCCACCGCACCGGCGGCTACCCCTGCTGGTGACCTCGGACGACGAACTGCTCGACGACCTGCTCCGGCTCGCCGCCGCAGGCGGCACCGAGGTGGAGCTGGCGCGGGACCCGGCGGCTGCCCGGTCCCGCTGGACCCCGGCGCCGCTGGTGCTGCTCGGCAGCGACCAGGCGCAGGCGTGCCTACGGGCGCGGCTGCCCCGCCGGCCGCGGATGGTCCTGGTCGGCCGCACCGGGCAGCTCGATCCCGGCTGGGAGATCGCCGAGCTGATCGGGGCGGAGCACGTCGCCACCCTGCCCGCCGCCGAGCCGTGGCTGGTGGACCGGTTCGCCGAGTGCGCTCCTGGCGGGGCCGGGGACGTGACGGCGCGGGTGGTCGCGGTGCTGGGCGGCAGGGGCGGCGCGGGAGCGAGCGTGTTCGCCGGCGGGCTGGCGGTGACCGCCGCCCGGGCCCGGCTGCGGACCCTCCTCGTCGACGCCGACCCGCTCGGCGGCGGACTGGACCTGGTGCTCGGGTGGGAGCAGTTGGAGGGCCTGCGTTGGCCGGCCTTGACCGACGCCGACGGACGGGTCGACCCGCCGGCGCTGGTCAGAGCTTTGCCCAGCCGAGGTGACCTGGTGGTCCTCTCCTGGGACCGGGGCGACCTGCTCACCCTGCCCGCCCCGGCGATGGCGGCCACCCTGGAGGCGGCCCGGCGGGGGCGGGACTTCGTGGTGGTCGACGTGCCCCGGCAGCTCGACGACCCCGCCGTCCTCGCGTTGCAGGCCGCCGACCAGGCGTACGTCGTGGTGCCGGCCGAGCTGCGGGCCGCCGCTGCGGCTGCCCGGGTGGTCGCCGCGGCGGCACCGCACTGCGCGCAGCTCTCCGTGATCGTGCGGGGTCCGGCCCCGGGCCGCCTCAAGGCCGTCGAGGTGGCCCGCGCCCTGGGCCTGCCGCTGGCCGGCACCCTCCGCCCCGAGCCGGGGCTGTGCCGGGGGCTCGAACGCGGCGAGGCGCCGACCGCCGACGGGCGCGGCCCGCTGGCCGCCCTCTGCCAACGGATCGTCGGCGAGCTGACCGGCCTGCCCGTGCCGGGTGCCGCATGACCGGCCCCGCCGACGCCGGGCACCTGTCCAGCCGGGTACGCCAGCGTTTCGCCGCCGCGGCCACCCCCGTCACCCCGGCCGCCGTGGTCTCCGCCGTACGCGCCGAGCCCACCGCGGCCGTCCTCGGGGACACCGCCCTGCTGCGGATCGCCGGCCGGGTGCACGACGACCTGGTCGGCGCGGGCCCGCTGGCCCCTCTGCTCGCAGATCCGGAGGTGACCGACGTTCTGGTGAACGGCACCCGGGTGTGGGTGGACCGGGGGCAGGGCCTGCACCAGGTCGCGGTGCCGGTCGGATCCGTCGACGACGTACGGCGCCTGGCCCAGCGCCTCGCTGGCGGGGCCGGCCGCCGCCTCGACGACGGCTCCCCGTACGTGGACGCCCGGCTGCCCGACGGGACCCGGCTGCACGCGGTGCTGCCTCCGGTGGCCACCGACGGCCCGTACCTGTCACTGCGCACGTTCCGCCAGCGCCCGTTCACGCTCGACGATCTCGTGCGGCAGGGCACCGTGCCGCGGCCGGTTGCCCCGCTGCTGGCCGCCGTGGTGGCCGCCCGGCTCGCGTACCTGGTCGTGGGCGGCACCGGCTCGGGCAAGACGACGCTGCTCAACACGCTGCTGGGGCTGGTTCCGGCGACCGAACGGATCGTCCTGGTCGAGGACGCCGCCGAGCTGCGCCCCATGCACCCGCACGTGGTCGGGCTGCAGGCGCGCACCTCCAACGTGGAGGGCTCCGGGGCGGTCGGGCTCAGCGACCTGGTCCGGCAGGCCCTGCGGATGCGGCCGGACCGGCTGGTGGTCGGGGAGTGCCGGGGCGCCGAGGTGGTCGACCTGCTCGCCGCGCTGAACACCGGCCACGACGGTGGGGCCGGGACGCTGCACGCCAACGCCCCCTCGGATGTACCGGCCCGGCTGGAGGCGCTCGGAATGCTGGGCGGGCTGCCCCGGCCGGCGCTGCACGCCCAGGTCGCCGCCGCGCTCCAGGTTCTGCTGCAGGTCCGGCGCGGCGCCCGTGGGCGGGTGCTGGAGTCGGTCTGCCTGCTGCTCCCGTACGGCCCGGACCGCCTGGTCACCGTTGTGCCCGCCTGGGTACGCGGTCAGGGTCCGGGTCCCGCCGCGCGGGCCCTCGGCGAGCTGCTGCGCGAGCGGGACGTTCCCGTACCGCCGGTCCTGTCCGAGACGTACCCCGAGGGCGGCCGGCGCGCGGCGCCGGAGGCATCGACTCCGGGGCGGGAGAGTCCCGTACGACCGGCACCGCGGCACGGGGAGGCCCGGTGAGTCAGACGGGCCTCCTGGTGGCGGTGTTCCTCGTCGCCGCGGCGGCGGCCGTGGCATGGCCGCTGCGCCGTAGCCGGGCCCGGCGGCGGGCGGTTCTCGGGGCGCGGCCGGCTCGGCCGCCGTCGGCCGGCGGCAGGCCCGGCGCGGACGATGATCAGCGGCCCTTATCCTCCGCCGCCCCGTCGGCTTCCGTCCGGACGGAAACGACCGCAGTCGAACGGCGGTCCGGTACCGGAACGGACGCCCACGTCCCGCCGCATGCGGGGGGCCGGCCGCGGCAACGCCCGCACGACCGCCCGCCGGGCCTCGGGAGGCAACCCGGTCCACCCGGCCGCCGTGATCCGCGCCGTCCCGCCGGTGCCCTCGACCGGCCCGGGGCGGCGCCGGGCGACTCCTATCAGGGCGGTGCGGGGGCCGGGAGGAACGACACCGGAAGCGGCTCGCGCTGGCCCCGCCTGCCGGACTGGTCGGCGGTGTCGCCGCGGCGCGCGCTGTTGCTCGCCGCGGTGGCGAGCGCGGGGTTCGGCGGTCTCCTGGGCGGGCCGGTGGCCGCCGTGGTGGTCGGCGCGTACGGCGCGCTGGCTGCCCGGGCGGTCGTCCGGCGGCACCGCAACCGCCGAATCCGGCTCGCCCGGCGGCACAGCCTGGACCAGCTCTGCGCCCTCGCCGCGGACCTGCGCGCCGGTGTGCCGGTGCTGACCGCCGCGGCCACGATCGGCGTTGGCTCCGAGCCGGGCACCTGGACCGGAGCCCAACCGAACGGCGGCGCCGGCCGGCACGTGGGAGCCCTTTCGGCCAGCGGCGTCGGCCTGCTCACGGGTGCGCTTCCGACCGGTGGCGCCAGTCCACTCGCGGGTGCCCTTGCGACCGGTGGCGCCAGTCCACTCGCGGGTGCCCTTGCGACCGGTGGCGCCAGTCCACTCGCGGGTGCCCTTGCGACCGGTGGCGCCAGTCCACTCGCGGGTGTCCTTACGGCCGGTGGCACCGGCCCGCTCCCGGCAGCGGGCGACGATGCACCCGCGTCCGGCGATCCTGACACGGGAGCCGACACGGGAGCGGACGTGGATCGGCTCGGGCGGCTGGCCTGGGCGGCCGTCCGGCTCGCCGACCGGACCGGCGCGCCCCTGGCCGACCTGGTGGAGCGGATCGAGGCCGACGCCAGGGCCACCGACCGGGGACTGGCCGCGGCAGCCGCGCAGGCGGCCGGCGCCCGGGCCACCGCGTGGCTGCTCGCGGCACTGCCACTCGGCGGCATCGGTCTCGGGTACGGCGTCGGCGTCGATCCGGTCGCGGTGCTGCTGCACACCACCGTCGGCGGAGCCTGCGCCGTCGCGGCGGTCGTCCTGCAGATCGTCGGGCTGTTCTGGGCTGAACGGCTCGGCGCGACGCCGGGCGGGAGCCCCTGATGTCCCGCCAGGTGTTGGCGGCCTGTTGCCTGGTCGTCGCGGCGGTGCTCGCCGTGTCGACCGGCGCGCGGTCAGGCCCCACCCGCCGGCTGCGCGCGCTGCGACGGCGGGGTGGCCCAGCAGGCCGGCCGCGGCCGGCGTGGTGGCCCGATCGGGTACGGCTCGGCTCCGGGCTGGCCGGGGTGGCGGTCCTGGTGGTGGCGGACAGTTGGCTCGGCGCTCTCGGTGGCGTCGTCGTCGCGGTCGTGGCCGACCGGGGCCTGCGCCGGATCGAGCCCCGAGCCGTCCGGGAACGGCGGCTCCGGGAATCCGCTGACCTGCCCCTCGCCGCCGACCTGCTGGCGGCCGCGATGCGGGCCGGAGCGCCGGTGGACCGTTCCGTGCTGGCGGTCGCCGAGGCGCTGGGCGGTCCGCTGGCCGAGCGGCTCGGTCGGGTCGGCCGGACCCTGCTGCTCGGTGGTGGCCCGGAGGAGGCCTGGGCACACCTGGGTCCGGTGCCCGGTGCCGACCGGCTGGCCGGGGCCGCCGTCCGCTCCGCCAACAGCGGCGCCGCGCTGGCCGGCGCCCTGACCAGGCTTGCCGACGACCTGCGCGCCGACCGGTCGACGGCCGCCGAGGCGTCCGCCCGCCGCGCGGGTGTGCTCATCGTGCTGCCGCTGGGGCTCTGCTTCCTGCCGGCCTTCATTCTCGCCGGCCTGGTGCCGGTGATCGTCGCCGTCCTCGGCGACGTGCTGTGACGACCATCGAGAAGGGAACGAGATGCGTAAACTCCTCACCCGCCTGCGCGGCGACGCCGGGATGAACACGGCCGAGTACGCGGTCGGCACGCTCGCCGCCGTCGCGTTCGCCGGCATCCTGCTCAAGGTGCTGACGTCGGGGAACGTGCAGTCGGCGTTGACCGCGGTCATCGACCGGGCGTTGAAGTGAGTTCGCGCCGGCCGGCCGGCCGCGACCGGGGTTCGTTCACCGCCGAGCTGGCGGCCGGCCTGCCGGCGTTGCTCCTGCTCCTGCTGGCCGGCCTGACCGCGGTGAACGCGCTCACCACGAAGGCAGCCTGCCTGGACGCGGCCCGGGAGGCGGCGCTCGCCGCCTCCCGGGGCGAGGCGGGTACGGCGGCGGGGTCCCGGATCGCGCCCCCGGACGCCGTCGTCACGGTGTCGGTCGGCGGTGACCGGGTCACCGCCACGGTGCGAGCTCCCGTCCGCGCCGTCGGCGCCCGGCTGCCCGGGATCAGCGTGACCGCCACCACGGTCGCCGCAGTCGAACCCGGTGCCCCGGCGGCGCAGCCGTGACCGCCGCGCCTGTCCTATCGGGGGGACAGGTCGCCCGTCCGACGGGCGGCGGCCGGGGAGGGGCCGCCTGTCCGGCGATGGGCGGAGACCGGGGAGGGTTCGCCCGTCCGGCGACGGGCGGAGACCGGGGAGGGTTCGCCCGTCCGGCGACGGGCTGTGACCGGGGAGGGTTCGCCCGTCCGGCGACGGGCGGTGACCGGGGCGGGGCGACGGTCTGCCTGCTCGCCGCCGGGCTGGTCCTCGTGCTGGTCGGTGCCTTCGGGGCGGCCGTCGGGGCCGCCAGGGTCGCCCGCCACCAGGCCCGCGTCGGTGCCGACTTCGCCGCCCTCGCCGGGGCGGGTCAAGCGCTGGGCGGCGACGGGCCGGCCTGCGCGGCGGCGGACGAGCTGGCCCGCGCCAACCACGGCCGGCTGACCAGCTGCCGGCTCGACGGACTCGACGTGTTGGTGACGGTCGAGGTGGGAGTCGATCCGCTCCCGGGGCTGAGGCGGTCCGCCACCGCCACCGCGCGGGCCGGTCCGCCGCGGGGGTGAGGGGTCGGTCGGGCCGGTCCGCCGTGGGCCTGAGGGGTCGGTCGGGCCGGTCCACCGCGGGGCTGAGCGGTCAGTCAGGACGTGCCCCCTGCCCGAACAGCCCGGTCGATAGGCTCAGCTGCGGCACGGACAGCGGATCGACGGAAAGGTTTGACAGCGCGTGGGCATCCAACGACATGTGACGTCGGAGGCGATAACCGGACTGGCCGGCGATCTGGACAAGGACGTCAAGAGTCAGGTCACTCTGGCCAAGCAAAAGATCGAGACGACCCGGATCGATGCCTTCCCCGGGTTCGGCCTGGTGGGACTGCCCCTTCAGTTCGCCTACAACGGGATGGTCGACGACTTCCAGCAGTTCCTCGACAAGTACTCCGAGACGATGTCGGAGATCGCCGTGACGCTGCGTACGAAGATCGCGCCAGCCTGGCAGGACGCCGAGGACCACAACAAGGTCCTCTACGGCGACAAGTGACGAACGGGGAAGACAGATGACTGCACCGAATCCCGCGGCGATCGCCGCCATGAGTTTCGCCGTCGCCGAGGCGAGGGCCTCCTCCCTGACCCTGATCAATGGGCTCCGGCTCTCCCTGGTGCTCGGCGTGGCGGTCGCCAACGTGCCCGCCATGTGGGAGGCGGGCGTCACCTGGTCGACCGAGGTGGGCACCGAGCTGTCGGAGATCCAGGCCAAGCTGGACGACGCGATGGACAAGGCGAAGGAGGGCTGGACGGCCGACGACTTCGACGCCCTGGAGAACAAGCTCAAGGAGATCGGCAAGGAACTGGCGAACGTGCAGAGCAGCGCCGGCCTGATCGGCGGCGGCATGTTCGCCGTCGCCGGCGCGTACACCCTGTTCTGGGCGTACGCGGCGGTGGTGGCCGCGCTGACCCTGGCGCTCGCCATCATGGTCCTCGCCGCGCAGTTCACCCCGGCCGGCCCCGCCATGCGGATCTCCGCGGAGTCCATCGTCGGCACGCTGGTCTCCGTGCTCGACCTCTGGCTGGTCAAGCTGACCGCCGTCGGCGCGGCCTTCGGTGCCTTCGCGGGCGCCGCCGTGGTCGGCGCGCTGAGCGGGCCGGCGCTGCTCAACATCGACGACCGGACCGCGAAGCTGGAGCAGGTCAAGATCGAGTGGGCCCCGCCGAACAAGTTCATCTCCCCGAAGAAGGAGGAGCCGGTGCCCTACAACGAGGCCAACGGGGAGGACAAGCCCACGAAGTGACCGGGGCTGGTCGCCGGGGCGCCCGGGCCCCGGCGACCGGTGACCTCGTTCCGTCGTCGAGGTCGACCCAATGAGGCCGGACGGCAGTCAGCCGCACCGGGCCGGCGGCATGGGACGGGCCGACGAGGTCAGCTGAGCCGGCGGCGCAGCCGCTCGATCTCGTCCAACGAGGCGTCGAGGCCAACCTCGGCGGTCCGCCGCATGTCCCCGAACACCTCGTCCGGCGAGCGGCTACCGTCCAGGATTCCGCTGAGCAGCTCGTCGCCGAACGCCTCGCGCTGGGCGTCCGCCATCCGGGCCTGCATGTCCTGCGTCGCCGCCGCGTGCGCCTGCTTGAACGCGTCCGCCAGGTCGTGCGAGGCGAACCGCATCGCCCGCGCGTCGACGTGCACGTCCGAGACGCTGCCGCCGAGACCGACCGACACCTGCACCAAGCCGCTGTCGTCGGACCCGTGGCCGGTGACCTCGGCCAGCCGGGACTGGAACGCCTCGGCCTTGCGCTGAAGATCCTGGGAGATCCGCAAAGCGCGGTCGATCTCCTGGCTGTTGTCCATGAACAAGGGGTACCCCCGTCGGTTCGGACGGTCGGCCCGGACCGCCTGCCTTCGATTCCGCGCCAATCTACCGGTCGGCTCAACCGCCGGAACCACCCGCTCCACCGCTGGGCGCGGAGCCGATCGCCCGGTTTCCGCCCCGACCCTGGAGGTCCGAGCCGACCGGCACCCGCCCCGCCGCCTGGCCGGAGCCGACCGACACCCGCCCCACCGCCGACCGAAGCCGGCCCGTGCCCCACCGCCGGGCGCCCGCCGGTGTGCGCGGATCGGCTAACGTCGGTCGTCGGACCGGAGGTGGGGACATGCACGAGTGTGACGGGTCGATCAGACTGCGCGAGTACCACGAGCCCGGACTGGGCCGATGGCTGGTGAAACTGCTGATCCCCGTGGCCATCGTGGCCGCCTTCTGGGTGGGCACCCTGTGGGCCTTCTCGAAGCGGCTCGACGGGTCGGAGATGCTGTGGCTCACCGTCGGGCTCGTCGTCATCTGCGCGGTGCCTGTGGCGCTGGCGGTGATCGGCGGTATGCTGCGCGGCCGGCTCGCCCAGGGGTCGCTGCGGCTGAGGCGCCCCGACGGTCCTGCCGCGCATCGCCCGACCGGTTACGCCACCCAGCTGTGCCCACACGGCATCGCCCTGCAGCACGCCGACGAGGTGGGCCGGCTGCTGCCCTGGTCCGACGTCGCCGACATCCGGGTCTTCCCCGCGAGGTCCGGCCGCGGCGGGGTCGTCGCCGCGCGGCTGCGCTCGTTCACCGAGCCGACCGGGCTGCCCGCCGTCGCGCGCCTCGTGGAGGACGGTTCCGTGCCGGACGACCCGGCCTGGCTCTGGCTGGGCGGGGTCCGGGACGCCGCCGAGGCCGACCGGGTCGCGGCCCAGACCGGCCGTTGGCGGGAGACGGCCTCCCGGTAACCGGGGGACGCGACGCCCGCCGGGGACGCCCCGGCGGGCGACCGCCTCAGCGGCTCTGGAGCGCGTCCAGGCCGACCGCCATGGCGATCACCAGTCGCCGGTCGATCTGCGGGTTCGGCACCTCGACGACGTACCGGTCGCGCAGCCCCCACTTCTTGACCACCGAGAACACCGGCTGCCCGCCGGCGGTGAAGTCGAAGTGGTACGGCAGCCAGGACAGCGAGTCGACGAACCGGCGCAGCAGCGCCACGGGCAGGCTCCGCTCCTGCCCGGTGATCTGGGGCAGTCCGGCCTGCTCGACGTGCCAGGTGGAGCGGAGCAGCGACTGGGCGAAGTCCTTGCGGAACAGCCCGATCGCATTGCCCGCGTGGTCGGTGACGTCGTACGTGGCGCCGAGGTCGAGCCGCTGGCGGGCCTTGAAGCCGAGCAGCGGCTGCTGCCGGCTGTCGTCGGTGTAGATGGTCACCTGCTCCTTGAAGGCGAGCCGCTTCTGCTGCGCGAACGCCAGCAGCTCACCCTCCGACCCGTCGGGGGCGACGGCGTGGACCTCGTACTGGTTGACCATCATCCGGATCCGCTGCCGGATGTGGAACTGCTGCAGGTGCTGCAGGCGGTCGAGCTGCATGGGAGAACTCCTTCGGGTGTGCGCCGGAGTCTCGCACAGCCGTGCCCTCAGCGCCCGCCTTCCAGCCTCGCGTCGGGGGCGTCGGCGGGACCGGGCTGCTGGGGTGGCCGGTCGGACGGCAGGTTCGCCAGCACCACGTCCAGCACCCGGACCGCGTCCGGCTTGGAGAGCGGGTTGTTGCCGTTGCCGCACTTCGGGGACTGGACGCAGGACGGGCACCCCGCCTCGCAGCCGCACTCGGCGATCGCGTCCCGGGTGGCCCGCAGCCACTCGGCCGCCGTCCGGTACGCCCGCTCCGCGAACCCCGCCCCGCCCGGGTGGCCGTCGTAGACGAAGACCGTGGGGGCCTCGGTGTCCGGGTGCAGCGCCGTGGACAGTCCGCCGATGTCCCACCGGTCGCAGGTGGCCATCAGCGGCAGCAGGCCGATCGCGGCGTGCTCGGCGGCGTGCAGCGCGCCCGGGACGTCGGCGGGCTCCACGCCGGCGAGGGCCAGCGACTGCGGTGAGAGGGTGAACCAGACCGCGACGGTGCGCAGCTCCCGCGCCGGCAGGTCGAGCGGGCGGGTGTCGATCACCTCGCCGGACGCGATCCGTCGCCGCTGGTACGACACGACCTGGCTGGTCACGTCGACCTCGCCGAGGAACAGCCCGACCGGCCCGGCGTCGACGTACGAGCGCACGGAGACCACGGACAGCGAGGTGACGTCCCGCGCGTGGGTGGACCAGTCGGGCTCCTCGGCGTGCACCAGCGCGCAGCCGTCCGCCAGGTCGAGCTGGTCCACCACGTACGAGACGCCCTGGTGCAGGTACACGGCGCCGGGGTGGATGAGGAAGTGCGCCGAGCCGCCGTCGACGGTGCCGAGCAGCCGCCCGGTGGACGCCTCCACCACGCAGACCGGCGCACCGCCCTCGCCGCGCAGGTCGACCTCGGGGCGTTCCCGGTGCCGCCAGTACCAGCCGGTCGGCCGCTGCCGCAGCGCCCCCGCCGCCACCAGTTCGTCGACCGCCTCCTTCGCGCCCTCCCCGAAGAGTTCCAGGTCGGGCGGGGTGAGCGGGGCCTCGGCGGCGGCGCAGGCGAGCTGCGGGGCGAGCACGTACGGGTTGGCCGGGTCGAGCACGGTGGCCTCGACGGGCCGGCCGAACAGCGCCTCCGGGTGGTGCACGAGGTAGGTGTCCAGGGGGTCGTCCCGGGCCACCAGCACGGCGAGCGCCTCGTCGCCGGAGCGCCCGGCCCGGCCGGCCTGCTGCCACAGCGAGGCGCGGGTGCCGGGCCAGCCGCAGATCAGCACCGCGTCCAGCCCGACGAGGTCGACGCCCAGCTCCAGCGCGTTGGTGGAGGCGAGCCCGAGCAGGTCGCCGTGCAGCAGCGCCCGCTCCAACTCGCGCCGCTCCTCGCGCAGGTAGCCGGCCCGGTACGCGGCGACCCGCCCGCCGAGCCCGGGGACCGCCTCGTCCAGCGCCCGTCGGGCGGCGGTGGCCACCACCTCCGCCCCCTTGCGGGACCGGACGAAGGCGAGGGTGCGCACCCCGGCGGCGACCGTGTCGGCCAGCAGGTCGGCGGTCTCGCGCAGCGCCGACCGGCGGACCTGGGTGAGGTCGGCGCCCCCCGGCGGCAGGGCGGAAGGCGAGGCGGGGACCGAGACCGAGGACGACGCCGGGACTGAGGTCGAGGACGACGCCGGGGCTGAGGTCGAGGACGACGCCGGGGCTGAGGTCGAGGACGACACCGCGGACGGGGCCGAGGACGGCGGCGGGACCGACGACGGGCCCGCGGACGTGGTCGGCTCGGCGGGCAGCAGGGGCGGCTCCCAGAGGGCGAAAGTCACCCCGCCGCGCGGCGACGCGTCCTCGGTGACGGCGGTCACCGGCAGGCCGGTGAGCCGCCCGGCCGCCGTGGCCGGGTCGCCCGAGGTGGCGGAGGCCAGCACGAACGTCGGCCCACCGGGCGTACGCCCGTACTTCGCGCACTGGCGGCGCAGCCGGCGCAGCACGTGTGCGACGTGGGAGCCGAACACCCCGCGGTAGGTGTGGCACTCGTCCACGATCACGTACGCCAGCCGGCGCAGGAAGCCGGACCAGTGCGCGTGGCCGGGCAGGATGCCGTGGTGCAGCATGTCCGGGTTGGTCAGCACGAACCGGGAGTGTTGGCGGATCCAGTCCCGCTCGGCGCGCGGGGTGTCGCCGTCGTGGCAGGCGGGGCGTACCCCGTCGAGCTCCAGGCCCGCGACGGCGCGGAGCTGGTCGGCGGCGAGCGCCTTGGTCGGCGCCAGGTAGAGCACGGTGGCCCGGGGGTCGGCGAGCAGGGTGGCCAGCGCCGGCAACTGGTACGCCAGCGACTTGCCGGACGCCGTCCCGGTGGCGACGACGACGTGCCGGCCGGCGTACGCCAGCTCGGCGGCCTCGGCCTGGTGCCGCCACGGCGCGACCACGCCGCGCCGGCCGAGCGCGGCCCGCAGCTCCTCGGGAACCCACTCCGGCCACGACGCCGGTGTGCCGGCCCGGGCGGGCACCCGCTCGACGTGGGTGACCGGGTCGACGGCGTGGCGCGTGCGCAGCCGGCGCAGCAGCTCCGCCGGCGCCGCCGCGGGCGCGCGGCCGGGGCCGTGGCCTGCGGGTACGGCGGCTGCGGGGGTCACGTCCTGCACTTTCGCACGGGTGTCGGAGTTGACGGAGGGGGGTCTGGGTAAGGGGGAGCCGCCGCGGGTGACCGGTACGGGTGGTTCCGGCGGGGATGGTTAGATGCCCAGGAGAGTTTACGACTCTTGCGAGGAGGACCGATGGAGCTGTCGCTGGCGACGCGCACCGTGGGGGAGCACACGGTGCTCGAGGTCGGCGGTGAGGTGGACGTCTACACCGCCCCCCGGCTGCGGGAACGGCTCCTCGAACTGATCGACGGCGGGGCCCGCCACGTCGTGGTGGACCTGGGCCGGGTCGACTTCCTCGACTCGACCGGCCTCGGCGTGCTCGTCGGGGCGCTCAAGCGGCTGCGCTCGTCCGGCGGCACGTTCGCGCTGGTCTGCGCCAAGGAGCCGCTGCTGAAGATCTTCCGGATCACGGCGCTCGATCAGGTCTTTCCCCTGTATCCGACGGTCGACGCGGCGATCGGTGCCGACCCGACCGGCACCCGCGCCTGATGGCCACGGTCAAGCTCTCGTTCTCGCCCGCCCCGGTGCACGTCCGCACCGCCCGGCTGGTCGGCGTGGCGGTGGCCCGCCGCGCCGGCGTACGCGAGGATCTGCTCGACGAGGTGCGCCTGGCCATCGGCGAGGCGTGCACCCGGGCGGTCGCGCTGCACCGGCAGTACCATCTGTCCGATCCGGTGCTCGTGGAGATGTCCGACACCGGGGCGTACGCCGTGCGGGTGGTGGACCGGGCGCCGATCGAGGCCGGCATCGGCCTGGCCGCGCTGGACGCCGACCAGCTCGCCAACGAGTCGCTCAACGAGGACGACCTCACCACGGGCGTCGGCTTCGCCCTGCTCGCCGGCTTCGTCGAGGACCTCCAGGTGCGCCCCGTCGACGAGGGCGTCGGCACCGAGGTCCGGATGGTGTGGCCGGTGGGCCGCTGACCCTCCGCTCAGGCAACTGACCCACCACTCAGCCAACTGACCCACCACTCAGCCAACTGATCCGCCACTCAGGCCGCGTCCGTCGCTCGGGACGCGGCCTGTTCGTCTTGGTCGGGCCCTTATATCAGATTCTTTCGCGTAACACAGCGACGAAGATCATTAAGACACGGCAGCCCCTCCGTGTGACCTCTGACACTGCCGAGGGCTACAGTACCCGGGTTGTCAGCAAGTGACCTTTCCCGCACCCAGCGGGTATGGGTGTTCATCGCTGGTCCGCTGGGGTGGGTTGGCGCGCTTGCTCGTCCGCATCCAGGCGCCGGTCGGTGCGTCTCCACCGGCCGGCGCGAGTGTTCGGTACAGGAGGACACAGATGTCCGGGACCTTGGCCGCTGACGGCGGCGCACTGTCCCTTTCCGGAGCCAACGTGACGTACGTCGTCATCGCCGCGGTCCTCGCGCTGGTGGCGCTCGTCTTCGCCGCCGCCTTGACCAAGGCGGTGCTGGCAGCCGGTAAGGGCACCACCAACATGCAGGAGATCTCCGGAGCGGTACAGGAGGGGGCCTCGGCCTACCTGCTCCGGCAGTTCAGGACCCTCGCGATCTTCGTCGTGATCGCCGTGGTGCTGCTGTTCCTGCTGCCGGTGCACGACACCGACGGCAGCGAGACCGCGGTGAAGATCGGTCGGTCCGCCTTCTTCGTGGTGGGCGCCCTGTTCAGCGCGTTCATCGGCGGTGCCGGCATGTGGCTGGCCACCCGCGCGAACCTGCGGGTCGCCGCCGCCGCGCGGGAGCGGGAAGGCGGGCGCGAGGCCGCGATGCGGATCGCCTTCCGCACCGGTGGCGTGGTCGGCTTCCTCACCGTCGGTCTCGGCCTGTTCGGCGCGGCGCTGGTCGTCCTGCTCTTCAAGGGCGACGCCCCGACCGTGCTGGAGGGCTTCGGCTTCGGCGCCGCCCTGCTGGCCATGTTCATGCGGGTCGGCGGCGGCATCTTCACCAAGGCCGCCGACGTCGGCGCCGACCTGGTCGGCAAGGTCGAGCAGGGCATCCCGGAGGACGACCCGCGTAACGCCGCCACCATCGCCGACAACGTGGGTGACAACGTCGGCGACTGCGCCGGCATGGCCGCCGACCTCTTCGAGTCGTACGCGGTCACCCTGGTCGCCGCGCTGATCCTCGGCCGGGCCGCGTTCGGCGAGGAGGGCCTGGTCTTCCCGCTGATCGTCTCCGGCATCGGTGCGGTCATCGCGATCATCGGCGTCTTCATCACCCGGCTGCGCGCCTCGGACCGCTCCGGCCTGACCGCCATCAACCGGGCGTTCTACGCCTCCGCCATCATCTCGGCGGTGCTGGTGGCCGTCGCCACGTACGCGTACCTGCCGGCGACCTTCGCCGAGCTGGAGGGCGGGCTGACCGACGTCAGCGAGAACCCGCGGGTGGTGGCCATCGGCGCGGTGATCATCGGTATCGTGCTGGCCGCCGCGATCCAGGCGCTGACCGGGTACTTCACCGAGACCAACCGGCGCCCGGTGCAGGACATCGGCAAGAGCTCGCAGACCGGCCCCGCGACCGTCATCCTCGCCGGCATCAGCGTCGGCCTGGAGTCGGCCGTCTACTCGGCGCTGCTGATCGGCGCGGGCGTCTTCGGCGCCTTCCTGCTCGGCGGCAGCTCCATCACGCTGTCGCTGTTCGCCGTGGCGCTGGCCGGCACCGGCCTGCTGACCACCGTCGGCGTGATCGTCGCCATGGACACCTTCGGCCCGATCTCGGACAACGCCCAGGGCGTGGCCGAGATGTCCGGCGACATCGACGAGCACGGCGCCCGGACGCTCACCGAGCTGGACGCGGTCGGCAACACCACCAAGGCGATCACCAAGGGCATCGCCATCGCCACCGCCGTCCTCGCGGCGACCGCGCTGTTCGGCTCGTACACCGACACGCTGCAGGCGGCGTACGCCGACGCGGGCGTCGCCGACGTGGGTCGGGAGATCCTCAACTCGCTCAACGTGGCAAACCCGCGCAACCTGGTCGGCCTGATCATCGGCGCGGCCGTGGTCTTCCTCTTCTCCGGCCTGGCCATCAACGCGGTCTCCCGCTCGGCCGGCGCCGTCGTGATGGAGGTCCGCCGGCAGTTCCGCGAGCTGCCCGGGATCATGGACCGCACCCAGCGCCCCGAGTACGGCAAGGTCGTCGACATCTGCACCCGGGACGCGCAGCGCGAGCTGATGACCCCCGGCCTGCTGGCCATCCTCGCCCCGATCGCGGTCGGCTTCGGCCTCGGTCCGGGCGCGCTGGCGGCGTACCTGGCCGGCGCGATCGGGGCGGGCACCCTGATGGCGGTGTTCCTGGCCAACTCCGGTGGCGCCTGGGACAACGGCAAGAAGCTCGTCGAGGACGGCGCGTACGGCGGCAAGGGCTCCGACTCGCACGCCGCCACGGTCATCGGCGACACCGTCGGCGACCCGTTCAAGGACACCGCCGGCCCGGCGATCAACCCGCTGATCAAGGTGATGAACCTGGTCTCGCTGCTGATCGCGCCGGCCGTCGTGGCCTGGAGCGTGGGCGACGACAAGAACACCGGCCTGCGGGTGACGATCGCGGTGGTGGCCGCGCTGGTCATCGTCGCGGCGGTGGTGTTCAGCAAGCGCAAGGAGGTCGCGATGGGCGACTCCGACGGCACCGGCACCAGCGCCGACAAGCCGGCGGAGACGGTCAGCGCCTGAGTGGTGGAACAGCGGGCTCCCGGTCGGCGCGACGCCGGCCGGGAGCCCGCCGCGCGCCTGGCCCCCGCCGGTGCCGGCGGAACCCCAGCTCATGGGCCGGCGGCCCGCCGTCGTGGTGGCCGGCGGACCGGGAGCCGGCAAACCGACCGGTGGCGCATCCGCGCGAAGGCCGTACGCTGCATCGCATGCGCACGTGCCGGGCGGCGACCGCCGGAAGACTCACGGTGGTTCTCGCGACGCTCGTCCTCACGCTGGCCGGCTGCGGCGGCGGCCCCAGCCCGCGGGCCTGGGCGGCGTCGGTCTGCGAGGCGCTCACCCCCTGGCGGGCCGAGATCAACAAGCTGACCAGCAGCACCCAGCAGCAGATGACCGCGCAGACCACGCCCGCGCAGGCGAAGGAGAACCTGGTGCGGCTCTTCGCCGGGGCGGAGCAGGCCAGCGAGACGGCCCGGCGCAAGGTCGACGAGGCGGGGATCCCCGAGACCGACCGCGGCGAGGAGATCTCCCAGGGCTTCCAGACGTCGCTCGGCAAGGTCCGCGACGCGTACGGGCGGGCGCGGGCCACCATCAGCGGGCTGAGCATCCGCGAGCCCGGCGCCTTCTACGACGGCGTGCGCGCCGCCGTGGAGACCCTCAACAAGGAGTACGACGCCAGCGCCCTGGACACCAGCCGGCTCAGCTCCGAAGAACTCAAGCAGGCCTTCGACGAGGTCCCGGAGTGCCGCTGACGCCCCCCGACAGGCTTCCCGACCCGGTCCGGCAGTTGTCGCTGTTCGGGGCCGAGGCGGCGGACCCGTCCGTCGCCGACCTGGCCGGCCTGCTCGCCGGCCCCGGGGAGGTGGTCCGGATGGGCGGCACCGCGCGGCTGACGGTCGCGGTGGACGCCGGGTGGCGGGTGCACGTGCTCGTCGCCGAGCTGGCCCGGCGTGGCCTGGCCGCGACGTGGGAGGCCACGGCGGACCAGCGGCACGTGGTCCGCACCTCGTACGCCAGCACCCTGGCCCCACTGGCGCTGGCCTGGCTGAACCAGCACGCCGCCAGCACCGAACCGGCCGTCGCCAAACCGGCTGGCGCCGAACCGCCCGTCGTCGAATCGGCCGGCACCGAACCGTCCGGCACCGAACCGGCTGTCGCCGAACCGGACGGCACCGAACCGGGTGGCGGGTCGCCTGTCGCCGAACCGGGCGGCGGCGGGCCGGGTGGCGGGCCGGCTGTCGCCGAACCGGGCGGCGGCGGGCCGGTGAAGCGGCCACCCGCCGGGTTCCACCTCAACGGGCGGCGGCTGCGGCTCTGGCTGGCCGCCGCCGGGGCGGCCGACCCGCCCGGGTTCCTGCTCCGCCTCGGCGCGGCCGACGAGGCCTGCTGGGAGCCGGTCGGCGTCGCGCTGGCCGCCGTCGGCCTGCCGGCGGTCCTGCTCGACTCCGACGAGCGCGGCCCCGCGTACCGGATCACCGGCCGCCGGCGGCTGGCCCGCCTCGCCGACCTCATCGGCGACCGCCCACCCGCCGCGCCCCCGGCGGACTGGCCCACCCGGGCCTGACCGGTTCGGCTCCGGCCCGCCGCGCCGCAAACAGCGCAGTCCCGGGCCCACCCGGGCCTGACCGGTTCGGCTCCCCGACGCGCCGGACCGGCCTGCCTCCCCGGCGTGCCTGACCGATGCGCCCGACCGGCGCGGCGCTGGCCGCACGCCCTCGTCGGCGGCGGGCCGCTCGGCGGCCGACCTGGCTCCGGCTGTCCGATGCGGGACACTCGGGCGGTCGGTTTCCGCCGAGAATCGGGCCGGTTGACCATCGGTCGAGGGGACGGCATCGTCACGGTGGCCTGCTTGAGACCCTACCCACGGTGTACGGTGGCGCCGTCCGGCAAGAGCATCACCGGTGCGGCGTGGGGTGGGCGTCGCACTTGGGCGGTTTGCCGCCCGCGAAACCCGAAACGCGGGCGGCGCGTTACGTTGGACATCCGGACCGCCGGCGGTTCCGGCGGACCGAGGGTGGTCCGCGCCCGGAACCGGCCGGCCACGAGCAGGAGTGAGGTCGCAGGAGACGTGCCGAGCAACCCCAGGACCACCCGTCTGGTCATCGTCGAGTCACCGGCGAAGGCCAAGACGATCTCGGGCTACCTCGGCCCGGGATACGTCGTGGAGGCCAGCTTCGGGCACGTCCGCGACCTGCCGCGCAACGCCGCCGACGTGCCCGCCAAGTACAAGGGCGAGCCGTGGGCCCGGCTCGGGGTGGACGTCGACAACGGCTTCCACGCCCTCTACGTGGTCTCGCCCGACCGTAAGCAGCAGATCAGCAAGCTGACGAAGCTGGCCAAGGAGGTCGACGAGATCCTCCTCGCCACGGACGAGGACCGCGAGGGCGAGGCGATCGCCTGGCACCTGGTCGAGACGTTGAAGCCCAAGGTGCCGGTCAGGCGGATGGTCTTCCACGAGATCACCAAGCCGGCGATCCAGGCGGCGGTGGCCAACCCGCGGGAGATCGACCGGGATCTGGTCGACGCCCAGGAGGCCCGGCGCATCCTCGACCGGCTCTACGGCTACGAGGTCTCCCCGGTGCTGTGGAAGAAGGTCATGCCGAAGCTGTCGGCGGGCCGGGTGCAGTCCGTGGCGACCCGGATCGTGGTCGAGCGGGAGCGCCAGCGGATGGCGTTCCGCACCGCCGAGTACTGGGACATCCTGGCCACGCTGTCCGTGCGGAACCCGGGCGAGGGGCCGCGCAGCTTCAACGCCACCCTGGTGGCCCTGAACGGCGACCGGATCGCCACCGGCAAGGACTTCGAGCCGACCACGGGCCGGGTGAAGGCCGGCGCCGGGGTGGTGCACCTCGACGAGGGCGGGGCGCGTGGCCTCGCCGCCCGGCTGCAGGGGCGGCCGTTCGCCGTCACCCGGGTCGAGGAGAAGCCCTACCGCCGGCGCCCGTACGCGCCGTTCATCACCTCCACCCTCCAGCAGGAGGCGGCCCGCAAGCTGCGGTTGTCGTCGCAGCAGACGATGCGCACCGCGCAGCGGCTGTACGAGAACGGCTACATCACCTACATGCGTACCGACTCGGTGAACCTGTCGGAGACCGCCATCGCGGCGGCCCGCCGGCAGATCGTCGAGCTGTACGGCGAGCGCAGCGTGCCGCCGGAGCCGCGCCGCTATACCGGCAAGGTGAAGAACGCCCAGGAGGCGCACGAGGCGATCCGGCCGGCGGGGGACAACTTCCGCACCCCGGGCGAGGTGGCCAAGGAGCTGTCCGAGGAGGAGTACCGGCTCTACGAGCTGATCTGGCGGCGGACCATCGCCTCACAGATGACCGACGCGGTCGGCTCCAGCGTCTCGGTGCGCATCCGCGCGGTCTCCTCCTCGGGCGAGGAGGCCGACTTCGGCGCGACCGGCAAGACGATCACCGACCCGGGCTTCCTGCGCGCGTACGTCGAGTCCAGCGACGACGAGAACGCCGAGGCCGAGGACGCCGAGCGCCGGCTGCCCAACCTGGTCAAGGACCAGCCGCTGACCGCCGACGAGCTGGCCGCGCAGGGCCACCACACCCAGCCGCCGTCGCGGTACACGGAGGCGTCGCTGGTCAAGGCCCTGGAGGAGCTGGGCATCGGCCGCCCGTCCACGTACGCGTCGATCATGCAGACCATCCAGGACCGCGGGTACGTCTCCAAGCGCGGCCAGGCGCTGATCCCGTCCTTCCTGGCGTTCGCGGTGATCGGCCTGCTGGAGCGGCACTACCCGCGACTGGTCGACTACAACTTCACGGCCAGCATGGAGAACGAGCTGGACGAGATCGCCGGGGGTGACCACGCCGCCGTCGACTTCCTCACCGCGTTCTACTTCGGTAGCGCCAACGGCGCCGGCGACCAGGACATCGCCCGCTCCGGTGGGCTGAAGAAGCTGGTCACCGAGAACGTCAGCGAGATCGACGCGCGCAGCGTCAACTCGATCCCGCTGTTCACCGACGACGACGGGCGTGAGGTCGTCGTCCGGGTCGGGCGCTACGGGCCGTACCTCCAGCGGAGCGTGCCCGGCGAGGAGCCGGCGGCGCACGCCGAGGGTGAGGAGGGTGGCACCCCCGGCGACCGGGCGCCGATCCCCGAGGGGCTGGCCCCGGACGAGCTGACCCCGGAGAAGGTGCACGAGCTGTTCCTCGGCGGGGGCGGCGAGCGCAAGCTCGGCGACGACCCGGCGACGGGGGAGCCGATCGTGCTCAAGTCCGGCCGGTTCGGCCCGTACGTGGCCAGCGGCGAGCGGAAGTCCTCGCTGCTGCGCTCGCAGTCGCCGGACACGCTCACCCTGGACCAGGCGCTGCGGCTGCTCAGCCTGCCCCGGCTGGTCGGGGTGGCCCCGGACGGCGTCGAGATCTTCGCGAACAACGGCCGGTACGGCCCGTACGTCAAGCGCGGTGACGAGTTCCGGTCGCTGGACTCGGAAGAGAAGATGTTCACCGTCACGCTGGACGAGGCGCTGGCCCTGCTGGCCGCCCCGAAGACCCGCCAGCGGCGGGCCGCCGCGCCGCCGCTGCGGGAGCTGGGGGTCGACCCGCTGACCGAGAAGCCCTTGGTGATCAAGGACGGCCGGTTCGGCCCGTACGTGACCGACGGGGAGACCAACGCGTCGCTGCGCCGGGGGCAGACGCCGGAGGCGCTGAGCATCGAGGAGGCCTCCGAGATGCTCGCCGAGAAGCGCGCGAAGGGGCCCGCCCCGCGGAAGAAGGCGACGGCGAAGAAGGCGACGCCGGCGAAGACCACGGCGGCGAAGAAGACGACCGCCACGAAGTCCACGGCCGCGAAGTCCACTGCGACGAAGGCGGCCGCGACGAAGGCGACCAAATCGGCGCCGAAGAAGGCTGCCCGGGCCAGCGAGTAGCGGCGCTACAGCGAATCTTGGTACGGATCGGTCCCTCCGGGGGCGGAACCGTACCAAGATTGGATACCCGGCCAGCCGGACGTCGACGTACGCGTCTGGGTACGCCGAGACCTGCACGGTCTGCGCGGCCTGGGTCAGGGGCATGTCCTGCCACCCGTCGACCTGCTTGAGGCCCTTGAGGAATGCGGTGGTGGAGTACTCGGGGTCGGTGATCTGCTCCGGGGTGCCCCAACCCGAGGACGGCCGCTGCTGGAACAGACCCAGCGAGTCATGGTCGTTGGCGTCGCCCAGGTGGCCCAGGTTCTCCAGCTTCGACTCCTGCAGGCTGGTGGTCATACCCGGTCACGCCACCGAACCGGACATCCGAGGCGAATCAGTGCACCTGGGGCAGTTGATCCACTCCATGCCGCCGACATGGCGGCATCCCGCACGCTGGACACCCCAATGTCACCGACATGGCGGGATCATCCAAGTCAGGGGCCGAGGATCTTGTTCAGGTGGTCCGTCGCGAAGACCCGGTTCGGGTCCAGGCGGTCGCGGATCGCCTGGAAGTCGGCGAACCTCGGGTACACCGGCGCCAGCGACTCCGCGTCGCGCCAGTGGACCTTGCCCCAGTGGGGCCGGCCGCCGAGGCCCGCCGCCACCCGTTCGAACGCCCGGAAGTACGGCTCGTACGGCATGCCCGCGTACTGGTGCAGGGCGACGTACGCGGACTCGCGCCCGTACCCGTGGGACAGCCAGATGTCGTCGGGGGCGGTGAAGCGCACCTCGACCGGGAACACGACCTTGACCGGGAGCCCGTCGACGATCCGGCGCAGCGCGTCCAGCGCCTCGGGCAGGGCTTCGCGCGGCAGCGCGTACTCCATCTCCACGAAGCGGACCCGGCGCGGGGTGCAGAAGACCCGGTCGGACCGTGCGGTGTAGATGCGCTCGGTGAGCACCCGGGAGGCGACGCCGCTGATCGTCGGCACCAGGGCGGGTACGGCCCGGCCGACCCGGCAGACGCCGCCGAAGAAGGTGTTGGCCAGGAACTCGTCGTCGAGCCAGCCGCGCCACCGCGGCAGCGGCCGCTCGTCGGCCGGCGCCCGGTCGTTGGTCTTGACCTGGACCCGGGGCGTGTACGGGAACCAGAAGAACTCGAAGTGCTCGTGGGCGGCGACCAGGTCCGGCAGGTCGGCGAGGACGGCGTCCAGCAGGGCGGGGCGCTCGTGCGCGCGCAGCCCGAACGCGTCCACGCACCGCAGGGTCACGTCGGTCAGCACCCCGAGGGCGCCGAGCGAGACCCGGGCGGCGGCGAAGACGTCCGGGTGCTCGTCGGCGGAGCACCGCAGCACCTCACCGGTGCCGGTGACCAGGGTCAGCGCCGCGACGAACGTGGACAGGCAGCCCAGCGTGGCCCCGGTGCCGTGGGTGCCCGTGGAGATCGCCCCGGCGACGGTCTGCGCGTCGATGTCCCCGAGGTTGGGCATGGCCAGGCCGTTCGCGGCGAGCAGGTCGTTGAGCCGATGCAGGGGCATCCCGGCCGGTACGGTGACCAGGCGCCGCTCGCGGTCGACCCGGACGCCGACGTCCAGCCCGGCGAGTTCCATGCGCCGGCCCTGGCTGCGGGCGACGGGGCTGAAGGAGTGGCCGCTGCCGACCGGCCGGATCCGTTCCCCGGCCGCGGCGGCTGCCTGGACGGCGTCGGCGACGTCGGCGGTGGTACGCGGGCGGAGGACCTCGGTTGCGGTGCTGCGCTGGTTGCCGGCCCAGTTGGTCCAGGCGGCGAGGGGTCGGGTGCTGGCCATGCGCGCTCCTCGACATCAACGTGAATTGACTTCCTATCAGGAACGTTGTGCCTGGTAAATACCGCAATCGAGGTCCGCTCGTTGTACCGGTAGTCACGCACTCGTGACGTGCAGATATGTTCATCCGTCGAAGGGGGGTGGCGCCGAGTGTCCACACCAGCCGCCACGACCGGGCCGCTGCGCCGGGTACCGGTCCAGGGTCGAAGCGTCGCACGGGTCCAGCGGATGCTGGACGCCTGCGCCGAACTCGTCGACGAGGTGGGGTACGAGGGGCTGACCACGACCCTGCTCGCCGAGCGTGCCGGGGTGGCGATCGGGTCGGTCTACCAGTTCTTTCCGGACAAGCGGGCGATCGTGCAGGCCCTGACCCTGCGCACCATGGAGTCCTACCTCCAGCGGCTCGACGAGCGCTTCTCCTCGAACGACCTGACCCACTGGTGGGACGGGGTCGACGCGGGAATCGACGAGTACATCACCATGCACCGCACCGTCCCGGGCTTCCGCACCCTGCACTTCGGCGACGTGGTCGACCTGCACCTGCTGGACGAGCAGCGGGACAACAACGGCGTGATCGCCGACCAGTTGGCCCGGGTGCTCACCGAGCGGTTCGGCATGATCGACGAGCCGCGCCTACGGTTCTGCCTGGAGGTCGCCGTCGAGGCGGCCGACGCGCTGATCAAGCTGGCCTTCCGTCGCAAGCCCGAGGGCGACGAGGAGGTGCTCGCCGAGGCCAAGGCGCTCATCCGTGAGTACCTGCACCGGTACGTCGAAGCCCAGGCCGACAGCGCCTCCTGAGCCGGGCGAGGGCGGCCCGCCTTCGCGAACCGACCGGGCCGCCACGCGCGCCGCGACCGGGCGACCCGGCGAACCGACCGGGCCGCCACGCGCGCCGCGACCGGGCGACCCGGCGAACCGACCGGGCCGCCACGCGCGCCGCGACGGCCCGCCCCCGCGACCCGACCAAGCCGCCACGCGCGCCGCGCCGGGGCGGCCCGCATCGAGTGACGCGACGGTGGGTGACGCCTACAGGAAGGCGTGCCCCTCGCCCCGGTAGGTCGGGACGCTGGCCACCACCCGGTCCTCCTCGACCAGGTGCAGCTCGTTGACGTGTTCGCACAGCTCGCCGGCCTTCGCGTGCCGGAACCAGACCCGGTCGCCGACCCGCAGGCCGGCCGCCGCCGCGCCGGCCAGCGGGGTCTGCACCTCGCCCGCCCCCTCCGCGCCGAGCAGCCGCAGCCCGGCGGGCAGCCAGGGCACGGGCAGCCGGGTCCCGCCGGCCTGACCGGAGGCGATCCAGCCGCCGCCGAGCACCGTGGCCAGCCCGCGCGCCGGGCGGCGGACCACCGCGCAGGCGAAGAACGCCGCCGGGGTGGGGCGCCAGGCGCGGTACGCGTCGAACAGCTTCGGCCCGTGCAGGCCCGATCCCGCGGTGACCTCGGTGACCGCGGGATCGGCGCTGGTCGCCGCCACGCTGCCGGTCCCGCCGCCGTTGACGAACTCGAGGTCGGCGTGCTCGCGTACCGCCGCTGCCGCCGCGCCCCGACGGGCCAGCAGTTCGCGGTACGAACCGCGCTGGGTGAGCCGGATCGCGGTCGCCAGCGCCGCCCGGCCGGGTGGCGCGTCGCCCAGCCCGGCGATCTGCGCCTCGTACGACATGAGGCCTACCAGCCGGAAGCCGGGCCGGGCCGCGACGGCGGCGGCGAACGCGCCCGCCGCCCGGGCGCTGTGCACCGGCGAGCGGCGGACCCCGACGTGCACCCGCCCGCCCAGCGGTCGCCACGAGGCGTCCAGGTCGAGGCAGACCCGCAGCTCGGGCCGGCGGTCCGGCGGGCGCACCGCGTCGACCAGGTCGAGCTGCTCGGTGTCGTCGACCATCAGGGTGACGGCGCGGGCGAGCGCCTCGTCGGCGGCCAGCTCGGCGAGCGCCCGCCGGTCGGCCGTCGGGTACGCCACCAGCACGTCGTCGCTGACGCCGGAGCGGGCCAGCCAGATCGCCTCGGGCAGGGT
The DNA here is from genome assembly GCF_039871625.1 of Micromonospora sp. B11E3. Lineage (NCBI taxonomy): Bacteria > Bacillati > Actinomycetota > Actinomycetes > Micromonosporales > Micromonosporaceae > Micromonospora > Micromonospora sp. B11E3. The sequence goes on from NZ_JBDPMC010000005.1 coordinate 141,914, forward strand.
GAACGCCATCACCCCCCGCCAGCCGGGCCGGCCCAGCACCCGGCGGAGCAGCTCGCGAACCCGGACGGACTTGCTGGCCACCCGCAGCGGCTTGCCGCCGGCGCGCGCGGGCAGCGCCGCCGCGTTGGCGTCGAACGCCGTCAGGTCGACCACCGCGTACGGCGGGTCGAGGTGGGCGGTCGCCCGATCCAGGCGTTCGCGCAGTCGGTCGCGTTCCGTGGTCACATGTGCACGCTAACTGCCGGACGATTGATGCGAAACACCCTCGCGTACGCCGGCTGCCGGCGGGGGTGCCGGCGGCCTAGGCTCGGCGAGCAGGCAATGTCGCGGACGGGGCGTTCCCCGCCCGGGGACTAGAGTGTTGCACCGGGACTGCCCAACGTTGGGCCGGCACGTGGAGGTACGGCCATCGAAAGCCAGAACAACGGCGAGTCGCCCGGCGTGTCGTCGTCCGCGAGTCAGCCGGCCGCCCCGGCCGCCGCCGCGGCCGACCGCTCCGGGGCCGCCGCGATCCGTTCCGTGCTGCGCATCCGGCCGTTCCGCCGGCTGTGGATCGTGCTCGGCGCCGCCTCCTTCGGCGACTGGCTGGGGCTGCTCGCCACGTCGGTCTTCGCCGCGTCCCAGGTGCAGGGCAACACCGCCAAGGGCGCCGCCTTCGGCACGCTGATCGCCATCCGGCTGCTGCCCGCGCTGCTGCTCGGCCCGGTGGCCGGCGTCCTCGCCGACCGGTTCGACCGGCGCTGGACGATGGTCATCTGCGACGTGCTGCGCTTCGTGCTCTTCGCCTCGATCCCGCTGTTCGCCCTCACCAGCGCCGGCGGCGGGCTGGTGGTCGGCTGGGCCGCGATCGCCACCTTCCTGATCGAGACGATCACCCTGCTGTGGATCCCGGCCAAGGAGGCCGCGGTTCCGAACCTGATCCCGCGCGCACGCCTGGAGGCGGCCAACCAGCTCACCCTCATCACCACGTACGGCCTCACCCCCATCGCCGCCGCGGTCGGCCTCGCGGTCCTCGACCGCAGCATCCGGGCGGCCACCGGCGGCGAGATCCCGGCCTGGGCCGAGCCGGCCCAGCTCGCGCTCTGGTTCAACGCGTTCTCCCGGCTGGCCACCGCGCTGGTGGTCGCCCTCGGCATCAAGGAGATCAGCCGGACGGGGCGCGGCGCGGGGGAACGCGCCGAGCAGGGGATGACGCGCCAGTTCACCGAGGGCTGGAAGTACATCAGCCACACCCCGCTGGTCCGCGGCCTGGTGCTCGGCATCTTCGGCGCCTTCGCCGGCGGCGGCATCGTGATCGGCACGGCGAAGTTCTTCGCCGCCTCGCTCGGCGCCGGCGACGCCGCGTTCTACCTGCTCTTCGGCGCGATCTTCGTCGGCCTTGCGCTCGGCATCGGGCTCGGCCCGATGATCGTCCGGGACATGTCCCGGCGGCGCTGGTTCGGCGCGAGCATCGTGCTGGCCAGCGCGTCCGTGCTGGTGCTCGCGTTCGCCATCCACCTGTCGATGGCGATGCTCGGCGCGGTCCTGGTCGGCGCGGGCGCCGGGATGGCCTTCCTCGCCGGCACCACCCTGCTCGGCGGCGAGGTCGCCGACGAGGTGCGCGGCCGGGTCTTCGCCGTGGTGCAGATCGGCACGCGGCTCGTGCTGATCCTGGCCATCGCGCTGAGCAGCCTGCTGGTCGGTGTCGGCGGCTCGCGCCGGCTGACCGTCGCCGACCTGGGCATCTCCGTCTCCTCCACCCGGCTGCTGCTGCTCGCCGCGGGCGTCGCCGGCATCTTCGCCGGGATCAGCGCCTTCGGCCAGATGGACGACAAGAAGGGCGTGCCGGTCCTGGCCGACCTGTGGGGGTCGGTCCGGGGCCGCCCGCTGATGCCGGCCGAGCAGTTCGTCCCCAACGGGCTTTTCGTGGTCTTCGAGGGCGGCGAGGGCGCCGGCAAGTCCACCCAGCTCGCCCTGCTCGCCGAGCGGCTGCGCGGGCAGGGCCGGGAGGTGGTGGTGACCCGCGAGCCGGGGGCCACCCCGATCGGCGAGCGGATCCGCTCCCTCCTGCTCGACAGGTCCGGCGCCGAGTCCCCCTCCCCGCGCGCCGAGGCGCTGCTCTACGCGGCCGACCGGGCGCACCACGTCGCCACCGTGGTCCGGCCCGCGCTGGTCCGCGGCGCGGTGGTGATCAGCGACCGGTACGTCGACTCCTCGCTGGCGTACCAGGGGGCCGGGCGGACCCTGCCGGTCGACGAGGTCTCCTGGCTCTCCTCCTGGGCCACGGGCGGGCTCAAGCCCGACCTGGTCGTGCTGCTGGACGTCGACCCGCGCACCGGCCTGTCCCGGGTCGCCGCCCGCAGCGCGGACGCCGACCGGCTGGAGGCCGAGTCCGTCGCCTTCCACGAGCGGGTCCGGTACGCCTTCCTCGACCTCGCGGCCAACGACCCGAAGCGCTACCTGGTGCTCGACGCGGCCAAGCCGGTCGACGAGATCGCCGGGCTGGTCGCCCGCCGGGTGGAGGCGTTCCTGGTCGACCCCGCCAAGATCGTGCATCCCCGGCCCGCGCAGGGGCCGGACACCTCGGTGCAGCCGGAGTTATCCGACGCGGAGCTGGTGACGATGGAGCGCCCGACCTGATGCCGGACGTCTTCGCCGACCTGGTCGGGCAGGACGACGCGGTCGACACGCTGCGCCGGGCCGCCGCGTCGGCCGCGGCCGTGCTGCGCCACGCCGCCGCCGTCCACGCGGCGGCCACGGCCGGCCCGGTCGACGACGACCTCGACGCCCTCGCCGCCGAGGCCGAGGCCGAGGACGCCGGGAACCCCGTCGACCCGGGCGCCGGGATGACCCACGCCTGGATCTTCACCGGGCCGCCCGGCTCGGGCCGGTCGGTCGCCGCCCGCGCGTTCGCCGCCGCCCTGCAGTGCGTACGCGGCACCGGCTGCGGTGAGTGCCCGGGCTGCCACACCACGTTGGCCGGCACCCACGCCGACGTCCGGCTGGTGGTGCCCGAGGGGCTGTCCATCGGGGTCGGGGAGATGCGCGCCCTGGTGCTCCGGGCGGCCAGCACCCCGTCCGGCGGCCGCTGGCAGGTGGTGATCATCGAGGACGCCGACCGGCTCACCGAGGCGGCCGGCAACGCGCTGCTCAAGGCGGTCGAGGAGCCGCCGCCGCGGACGGTCTTCCTGCTCTGCGCCCCGTCCACCCATCCCGACGACATCTCGGTGACCATCCGGTCGCGGTGCCGGGTCGTACCGCTGCGGCAGCCCTCGGCCGCCGCCGTGGCCGAGGTGCTGGCGCGCCGCGACGGCGTCGCCCCCGACGTGGCGGCGTGGGCGGCGGCGGCCGCGCAGGGCCACGTGGGCCGGGCCCGGCGGCTCGCCCGCGACCCGGAGGCCCGCCAGCGCCGGGACGCGGTGCTCGCGGTGCCGCGCCGGCTGACCGGGGTGGGCGCGGCCTTCGACGCGGCGTCCGCGCTGATCGAGGCGGCCGAGGCGGAGGCCGCGGCGTCCGTGGCGGAGATCGACGAGGCCGAGCGGGCCGCGTTGCAGACCGCGCTCGGCGCGGGCGGCACCGGCCGGGGGGCGGCCGGCGCGATGCGCGGGGCCGCCGGCCAGCTCAAGGACCTGGAGAAGCGGCAGAAGTCGCGGGCCACCCGGGCCCAGCGCGACGCCCTCGACCGGGCCCTGGTCGACCTGGCCGGCTTCTACCGGGACGCCGTCACCGCTGCGCTGGGCGCGCCGGTCTCCCCGGTGCACGCCGACACCGCCGCGCTGGCCGAGGCGGGGGCGCGGAAGTGGCACGCCGAGGGGGCGCTGCGCCGGCTGGAGGCCGTGCTGGAGTGCCGGGCCGCCATCGAGGCGAACGTCAAGCCGCGGATCGCGGTGGAGGCGATGATGCTCGCCCTCTGGAAGGGTTGACAGCCTCTCGCGTCGTCCACAGGGCATCGACACGCGCGATTGGTGTGCGGTACGGTCCCGGGGGTGCCACGGTGATCGTGGCTGCACGGACGGTGAGCGCACTGCCGGGAGGAGTCCACGATGCCTCGGGAGATCGACGAGGCCTGGATCGAGGAGGCGGTGCGGCGCTACCGCCACATCGAGTCCTTGCAGGCCGAGTTCGACCAGGCGGTGGCGACCGTCGAGGTCACGGTGCGCTCCCCGGACGGGCTGGTCGAGGTCGTGGTCACCGCCGAGGGGCGGATCACCGACGTGCGCTTCCTCGGCCCCCTGCACACCCGTCACCCGCGGGACGTCGCCGGGTCCGTGCGGGCCGCGGTGACCGCCGCCGCCGACGCGGCCGAGTGGGCCCGGGAGAAGCTGCACAACGAGACGTTCGCGGCGTACCGGCCGCTGGCGGGGGCCTGACATGGACGAGATGCGCGCCCTGGCCGCCCGGCTGGACGAGGCGAGCGAGACCCTCGACGGCCTGGCCCGCGCCGTGACCGCCACCGACCCGCCGCACCCGGCGTTCGGCGTCCACGCCCCCGGCCGCCCCGGCGAGATCGGCCGGGCGCTGCACCGGTGCTGGACGGCCGCCACCGGCGACCGGGCCCGGGAGGCGAGCGCCGCCGCGGCCCGGCTGACCGCGGCCGCGTCCGCCGTCCGCAGCGCCGCCGACCGGTACGCGGGCGTCGACGACTCCGCCCGGCTGCGGCTGGGCCGGGCCGAGCGGTTCCGGTCCGGCGGCTTCGGGGCACGGGACCTGTGATGGACCCCCTCGACCGCCTCGCCGAGCCGGGGCTGGACCTGCTCGACCGGGTCGACACGCTGCTCGCCTCCGGGGCCCCGGAGGGGCACCCGCTCTGGCCGCTGCTGCGCCGCATGCAGGCGCTCCCCGGAGAGGCCGTGCGGGCCTTCCTAGACCTGCACCCGGCGCCGCTGGCCGAGGCCGGCCACGCGGTGCGCGCGCTCGTCGGGGCGTACGACGAGGTGAGCCGCACCCTCGCCGACCCGGTCGCCTGGTCCGGGGCCGCCGCCTCCGCGTACGACGGGTCGCGCGCCGCGCTGCTGCGCCACCTCGACGAGGGCCCGGACAGCCTGGTCGGCCGGCTGGAGTCCACCGCCGGGTACGCGGACGCGCTCGCCGACTGGGTGGAGGGCAGCCGCCTGGCGTTGGCCCGGGCGCTGGCCCACGTGCTCTGCTCCGCCGAGGCGGTGCGGGTGCGGGCCGCCACCGCCCCGGGCGCCGAGCCGCGGGCCACCGGCCTGGTCGCGGCGGCCGACGTCGCGTACCGGGTGCTCTCGGTCCTCGGCGTGGCGTACGACGGGGCGGAGACGCTGCTGCGCCAGTGGTCGCCGAGCCTGACGGAGTCCGTGTGGCGCGCTCCCGTGGGCGGTCCGGCCCACTACGACACCGCCACCCGCATCGGCCGCTGACCCGGCCGCCCTTTCCCCGCGCCGGGGGATCCGGCCGACGGCAGGGCCACGGCGCCGCGCGCCTGAGCCGGTCCGTGGACGCGCGCTCCGGCGGCGACGCCGTGGCCTTCCCCTGCACCCCCCGCAGGTCTGCCTCCACTCAACGCCCTCGCCGCCGGTTTGTCCTCCGGCTCGCCTCGGAATCAGCCGTCCGGGCGAGGAGCATCGAGACGACGGGGCAGCCGGGGATCGTATGAAATGATGTTCGTAAATCACTGCGCGGGGTGACCGCGTGGCGACTCCCGGGTAGGTGGCGGGGGTCACCGCGTCGTAGGGTGAGAGGCATGGGCATGCTCTGCGCGGTCAGCTTCAACCGGTATGGGCGCCTCTACTACCTCGACCCGGGGGAGTTCCACCCGCAGGTGGGCGACCGGGTGCTGGTGCCCACCGACGAGGGGCCCGAGGTGGCGGAGTGCGTGTGGGCCGCGCAGTGGGTCGGCGAGGACACCGACGGCTTCCCCAAGCTGGCCGGCCTCGCCGGTGACGAGGATCTGCGTCGTGACGAGCTGCTGCGGCGGCGCAAGGCCGAGGCGAAGGTGGCCGCGAAGCGGCTGATCCGGGAGCACGGTCTGCCGATGAAGGTGGTCGCCGTCGACCACGTCCTCGGCAACGCCGAGGGCGGCGGCGACCGGACCACGGTCTACTTCACCGCGCCGCACCGGGTCGACTTCCGCTCCCTCGTCCGGGACCTCGGCGCGACCCTGCACTGCCGGGTCGAGCTGCGCCAGCTCTCCGCCCGGGACTCCGCCCGCGTGCAGGGCGGCATCGGCTCCTGCGGCCGGGACCTGTGCTGCGCGACGTTCCTGACCGACTTCGAGCCGGTGACCATCCGGATGGCCAAGGAACAGGACCTGCCGCTGAACCCGCTGCGCATCTCCGGCGCGTGCGGCCGGCTGATGTGCTGCCTCAAGTACGAGCACCCGCTCTACCAGAGGTTCCACGAGTCCGCCCCGCCCGTCGGCAGCCGGGTCACCACGGATCAGGGCCCCGGCCGGGTGATCGGCCACAGCGTCCCCCGGGACTCGGTGACCGTGCGGCTGGACGCCGACGGCTCCCGCTGCGCCTGCTCCCGCGCCTCGGTCTGCGGCCCACGCCAGGCCCACGACCAGCACTACAACGCCTGACGCCGCCGCACCCTCCCCGGCCGCGCCAGCGCACGCGCCCCGGCATGCCGGCCGCTGCTGGGTGATCAAGAGATTTGCGTCATCCGCCGGCCGGATCCCGACGCAAATCTCTTGATCACCGAATTCGGGGGGCCAGTCCTCAGCGGATCGTGATCGGGGGTTCCGCCAGGCGGGGGGTCAGCGGGGTGCCGGGGACCAGCCAGGACGACTCCGGCGACTGGTCGGGGTTCAGCTTCCAGTCGCGGGCCACGCGGTCGACCGCGACCGGGTAGACGGTGAGGGTGCCGTCGGGGTCGATGCGCAGCCGCAGGAACGCCTTGGCATCCTCGATGCCCTGCCCGGCGAACAGTTCGTTGAGGTTGACCCCGAACGCCCCCGCCACCAGCAGGTACGCCGCCACCAGCTCGCTGGCCAGGAAGCCGATCACCGGCCCGTAGAGCACGACGGCGGCGACCACCGGCAGCGGCCAGGACCAGTGGTAGAACGGCAGCGACAGCCAGGCCCAGGTGCCGGTGGCGGCCAGCCCGACGTGGGCCAGCCCGTGCCCGACGCCGAGGATCCAGTGCCGGGCGTGCCGCTTCCCGCTCGCGCTGGGCGGCTTCGCGAAGAGGGTCGCCCCGAGCATCGTCACCGCCAGCATCGCCACCAGTGGCACGCTGAACAGTCGCTGCTCGGTGCCGCCGGCCCGGTTCGCCGCCACCCCGGCCATCGCGAGCATGAGCAGGGTGTGCACGATGCCCAGCAGGGTGCCGAAGCCCGGGTTGCGCCACGGCAGCCGGGCGAAGACCCCCCAGCCGTACCGCCGGGAGCGGGCCCTGTCGGGAAAGCGGGCCGCCAGGTCGTACGGGCGGCTGGGGCTGGCCCGCCGGGCCAGGGTGTCCCGCGGCGGCACCTCGATCCGCTCGGGCAGGTGGTGGGTGGGATACAGGTACGCCCCGCCGCTGCCGCAGGTGATGAGCTGCCGGTCCGGGCCGGCGTACCGGGCGTAGTGGTGCAGGTCGCCGGAGATCAGCAGGCGTACCCGCGCCCCGGTGGGCGCGACGATCGTACGGATGAAGTAGTCGATCGAGTCGTACGCCGTGGGGTCGTCGACGGCCTTGACCCAGGTCGGCGCCGGCACGGCCAGGATCACCCGGCTCTGCGGCCCCAGCCGGCGGGCCACCGCGTCGAAGTAGGTGAGCTGCGGGTCGTCCAGGTACGAGCCGGACTGGTCGTCGAGGCCGAGCAGCCACCATTCGGCGGGCAGTTCGACGGCGAAGTACGAGCGGGACTGGCCGGTGCCCCAGCCGCCGAAGTGCCGGTCCCGGGACCGCACGAACAGCCGCAGGAACGCGGTGAGGCCGTCGTACCAGTCGTGGTTGCCGGGGACGGCGAACAGGGTGGGCCGCTCGGGCGGCGTGGCCGGCAGCGCGGCCTGGTACGGCCCCTTGCACCGGTCCTCGTACGCCCCGTAGGACGCCGTCGGGTACACCTGGTCGCCACCCATCACCAGGGTCTGTGCCCGGGGCAGCCGGTGCCCGTCGACCGTCAGCTCCGGCTGCGCGAGCAGGTACGCGACCGAGTACGTGGCGTTGAAGCCGTCGCCCAGGTCGGCGACGTAGTCCAGCCACAGCCCGCCGTCCGGCCCGACCTGGCGCTCGATGCGGGCCTCCAGCGAGTTCTGCAGCTCCCGCTTGTCCAGGTACGCCCCGAACAGCAGCGCCAGCAGCGTACGCAGGCCGGTGCTGATCAACAGGAGGGGCGCGAGCCACGGGACCGGCTTGCGCGGGGTGAAGCCCAGCTCCAGCGGATCGGTGCTGCGCGGCCGGCGGGCCGGCCCGATGCCGTCTTCCGGAGCGTCGCCCTGCGGGCCATCGACGGGGGTGCGGTCGTCGGTCACCCACCGCAGCGTAGTCCCGACCGGTCCGCCGCGCTGTCGGGTACGGGCGCCGGAAGCGCGGGATGTCCGGGTCCCGACGGTCGACGGAGGTATCCGGTTGGGCCGACGGGCGGGGTGTGCCGTACACTTGACGATCGTTGCCGCCTTAGCTCAGTCGGCAGAGCGACGCACTCGTAATGCGTAGGTCGACGGTTCGATTCCGTCAGGCGGCTCAAGAAGAGGCCCTGACCAGCATCAGCGCTGGTCAGGGCCCCATTTTCATCGATGCAGTTTTGAATCGCCCCCCGAAAACCCCCCACAAACGCCTACCGGCGATCAGGTTCCGCGCACCTGCCAGCGGGGGTGCAGGGGTCACTTGGCCCGGCGCTTCCCACGATCTTGAAGCGCAGGGCCAGTTATCTCCGGACCTGCCCCAAGCTGTTCGAGAATGTCGGAGCTGTCCGGGGCGAGGGCGCCATCGCGTTCAACCTCGGCTGGCTGGGCTGGCACACAGCGATGCTCGGCCTTCTTGCTGGGCTTCTCCTGCACGGCACCATCGCTTCCGCCGTCAGCCTCCGACGGACGAACGACGCGAAGAACCCGCCGACCCCTATGGGGCCAGCCCTCGCGGCTGGTTGGCTTCTGGCCGTGGGGCTTGCCGCATAGCGATATACGATCAGGCGGCGCGGGCGGGACCCGGGACGGTATCCATTTCGATCATCTGCCCTGTCCGCCGTGAAGTGCGTACAAACGAGACCGGCCGCCGCTGTTCACGAGGGGAGCGGCGTTGGAGTCGACTGGTCCGACAGGCAGGATCTCCATGATCACCATGAACCGTGTCGGCACCGTCGCCGAGGCATCCGTTCGTGGCTGCGCTGCCGTTTGGTGGTCCACGAATCGCCGCAAGCGGGCCAGCGCTCCGCCCGTCTCCAACACCTCGTCACAGCGACTCATGACATCCAGGCTGGCCGTACGGTCGGCCTTTTCGATCTTGCCGAGCAGGTCCGGGCTCACGTACACCAGCGCCGCGAGCCGTGCCAGCGACAGCCCGCGCTGCTGCCGCCAACAGCGCAGCTCCGCGCCGAGGAAGTGTCGGGCAGACGCGTGGGGCCTCAACTCGGCCGGCTGTTGCCCCATCAGGCTCGCCTGCGCCGGGCGGCGAGTGAGTACACCCGTGCCCCACCGCTGGCGGTCAGCGGTAGCGCCGAGAGTTCGGAACGGCCGTTGGGCACCGTGGTCAGTACGACGCGGACCGGCCCGGCAGGCCCACTGTCGACCGTGACCATGACCGCCGTGCCCGCCGCGACGCCGAGATGAACAGTGGGCGTCACATCCGGATGGTCGATCCGCGACGTGAGCGGTGTGGGCTCCGGCTCCCTCTCCCATGCCGGAGCTGGCACTGTCTTCGCGGCCTCGGCCGGCCGTCCGGAGCCGTAGATGACGTGCAGCCCGATTGAGGCATCGTTGTCCACGCCGAAGACCCCGCGTAGCCCCGCCCGGATGTGCGATCCCGGCCAGCGGGACTCACCGCGCTCCAACTTGCCGACGTACCTGCTGTCAAGGCACGTACGTCGTCTCTGGTGCTCCCAGATCCATGCGTTGACCGCCTCGGCAACCTCCTGCCGCGACATCGCTCGACCCGACCCCGTCGGCGACCGCCTCGCCAGCCGTGCGCGCCGCAGCAAGTCGTTCGGACTGCGTGGAGCCCTCGTTCGAGCGCCCGGTACGCCGTTCACTTTCAATGCCCTCTCAAATCAGGCCACCGCGAAGGATAAAGGTTTGCTGGCGGACGTCAGCTTCCGTAATCGCGGAACGCCGTCACCCCTGCCTCAACGGCGACTCCTGTGCTAGCTACAGCTTCCGACGATTAGGTCGGCCCGATTTATCGCAGGATCGACCGGGGCTGTCGTGCCGTGAATCGGTGCCGCTAGCAGGGGCGGATGTTGTGATCTATTGCGGTTCCAGCCATATCAAGCGCTGAGGAAAGCTGATCACCCGCTGCTGCTGGCAGGTGGCCCTGGCCTAAACCGCTTGCTTTCATCAAAGGCCGCAGCGTCCCTTGGTTTTCGGATGTGACGGCCGGATGATTGATGAGGTCGCGCGCCGCGTTGGCGTCCTCGTCGTGGATAGCATCTGCCACCAGGGATTTGATCAGACTGTCTACGACATCGGTTGGCAAGCTCACCGCGAGGTCCAGGGCCGTCAGTCCGAGGCGAACGCGGAACACGGTGAGCCCGGGGGTTCGTGGTATGGCTGCCACCCGATCGATGAGGCCAGCATGGTCGACGGGGGCGCTACCCACAGCCAGTTTCAGCCAGGTCATGAGGAGTCCCTGCACCGCTTGCTCCCACGGCGTTTCGATCTTGGTGGCCGCGAGGAGAGCCGCTGCTGACGGCCCTTCGTCCTGCAGTAGATGGGCAACGACCGCGACCTGTCGTCCATCCAGGAGGGTAGGTCCGATCCCGTCGTATCGGCGCACATGGGTCACAGCGTCCTCCCACCGTCCGGCAAGGGTGAGGGCGCGGGTTCCGTCGGAGAGCAGTGTGCCGCGCAGCCAACTGATGATGTGATTGAGTTCTTCGGGATCAGCGGGAAGTTGTCGAGGATGTATCTCCAGGTCGTCCAGAAGAGCGGGAGTGCCGCCGACGATGGCCGCGTACAGGTGGGTGAGTAGGCGGTACGCGCCGTCGCCGTCGCCTTCACGAATGCGGAGGCGAGCGAGGTTGACGACTGGTTCGAGAGCGAAGCGGGCCGCGTAGCCGTTCAGCGGGGCTTGGCTGAGGTAGAGGCTCGCGTGGCGGCGGCACCAGGCGCGGGCAAGATTGGGGTCCCCGCAGTCGGAGGCGATGAGGGCGGCCCCGTTGAACACCATGGACGCCTTCTCCGGATCGCATTCGCGGTGTGCGGTTTCGGCGAGCCTGACGAGCCGGTCTACCCGAGCATCCAGTGGTTTGGCGGGCGGTCGTTTGCGGGGGACGAGAGGGAAGCGGGCGGCGATGGTGGCGGCAAGCGACGGAGTCATGGTGTCCTCATCTGCTGCGGAAGGGCCGCATGGTGGCAACGAGGTGCGTCCAGGTCGTGCGTGAGGTCTCAGCCGCGCTCGTCCCTGGGGCGCCGGGGCGGGACAGGGCACCGCCCCGGCGTGGATGCGGTCAGAAGGAGATCGTGAGGATGGTGTCGGATCGGCTGATGTCGTCGTGCCCGGCGGGCCGGGTTCCTGCGCGGTGGGCGGTGACGGTGGGCTGATTGGGGCGGTTCGCGGCGTCCCATTGGTCGAGCAGGTTGGTCAGGTCGGTGGCGAGCGTGTTGGCGTCCGGGCCGTGTGCGATCGCGCCGAGTTCGTGGTGGCCGTTGCCCGCGTCCTGGAAGGCGAGGTAGGCGATGGTGCCGCCGTGGTAGATGGCGGCACCGGCCCAGCGGTAGGCGGGGGTGACCAATCCGCTGGTGCGGGCGGTGTCGCCGACGCCGAGGCGGCCGAACGGCCTGTTGGCGTGTACGAGGAGCCACAGGTCGAGGTGGCCGATGGGGTCTGCGTCGCTGACCTGGATGCCGGTCCAGCGTTCGAGCCGGGGGTGGCTCAGGGCGCTGGCGAGGGCGGCGCGGTCGGGCTGGTCGGTGGCGTCGAGTTTGAGGACCACGTCGGTGTCGAGGCGTACGTGGTGATCGGTGTGTTCGGTGCTGCCGCGCATGGGGACGAATCCGCAGACCAGCGGTGTCGTGGTGCTGACGAGCTGGTGGGGGTCGGTGCGGTCGAAGGCGAAGCATCGGGTCAGGCCGCTCTCGTGCACGCGCAGGGGCACGACGATGCGGCCGTGGTCGGCGAGTTGTTCCCACCAGGCGGCGGAGATGTCCCAGGCTCCTGCGGTGACGATGATCCGGTCGTAGGGCGCGTGATCGGGGGCGCCGATGGCTCCGTCGCCGCAGATCACCTCGACGGTGTCGTAGCTGGCGCAGTCGAGGCCGGCGCGGGCGCCGTCGGCGAGATCCTGGTCGAGTTCGATGGTGACGACCGTGCCGCCGGGGCTGGTCAGCTCGGCGAGCAGGGCGGCGTTGATGCCGGTGGCCGCGCCGATCTCCAGGACGCGGTGGCCGGGTTGTGGGGCGAGTTGTTCGAGCATGTCCGCGACGAGGCTGGGACTCGACGCTGACGACAACGCGGCACCGTTGGGGTCTCGTTTGGTGACGATTTGGCGGCGAGTGTAGGCAGTCTCCAGGTCGACGCCGGGAAGGAACTGCTCGCGGGGGACCGTACGGAATGCGTGCGCGACGGCGGCGGAGCGGATGTGGCCACGCTGTTCGAGAGTGCTGACGAGTTGTTCGCGCAGCGTCGCGGCACTCGACGTTCCCGGTTCGGTTTGGGGAGTGTTCACTGCGTTGACCCTACTGTCGATCTTGGCGGCGGGTTGATAGCCGGATGGGGTGTCGAACGGGTGGTGGAAGGCGACGGACACGGCCGCCGTCGCGAGCAGCCAGGTGTCAGCGGCGGAGATGCCGAGCCGGTTGAACAGGAACAGAAGGTGGTGGGTCAGCACCTCGCGTAGGTCGCGGGTCAGCGCCCCGTGCCGGTCGAGGAAGCCGAGGTCCGCGCCCGCCTGCTCGTGGGCTCTCGGCCATCGCGGGGTGATGACCAGCGGGCTTCCGGCCGTGTCGTCGGCTGCGGTGAGCAGGCGCTGCACCGCCGCGATGAGCCGTGGGGTCGGCGCGGAAGCGTTCGGCTGGTGCCGGCGCGAGGCGAGAAGCCGCCAGACGTCGCCCTGCTCGGAGAACTCCAGTCCGGCGGCGCGCATGAGGCGAGTGGCGAGCAGGACGCCGAGTTCACGCCGATGGGTGCCGCCAGTGGTGGCGAGATGGCCGAGGATATGGCGGCTGTCAGCGTGGAAGAGGGTGTGGGCGATCGTCATTGCCTGGTCCCCGCCGAAGGCGTACGCCTCGGGCCGGTAGACGGGCTCGGTGACACCGCGGATGCGGTCGTCGTCGGTGATGGAGGCGAGGAGGGCGTAGACCTGGGCGAGCCGATCGCCGGGCAGTAGCCGCAGCCGCCACGTCTCGTTCTTACGGATGAACCAGAAGGCGGTGATCGCCCGGTGGTCTTCCGCAGCGGTGAGTTCAGGGGCGAGCCGCGTTGCGGCGAAATCCTCAGCGCTCTGCCAGTCCGAGAACGTCAGGTTGATCTGGCGCCATCGGCTCACCGGCGCCACGCCTGGTGGCTCGGTGTCGAGTTCGGAATCGAGATCCACGACGCTCTCCTCGTCTAGTTGATCAGCAGGCTGGTGGCCCAGCGGACGTCGGTGCCGGTCGCGAAGGTGTGCAGAGTGACGGCGACTCCGGCGGGGCCTGCGATCAAGCCGGATCGTGCCGGGGTGGTGTCCGTGGCGTGCTGGATCAGCAGGCGCATGATGTGGGGCAGCTGTTTCTGGAGGCTGGTTGTGCGGGCGTCGGCGGCGGCGTACCAGGCCGTAGCGGCAAGCCCTGCCCAGCCGTGGCACAGCGACGGATCGATGATCCGGCTGAGTCGGAGGGGGTCGGCAAGGCAGCGGGTCAGGGCCTCTTCTGCCGCCTCTTGCCGGGCGGAGTCGTCGAGAGCGATCCCCGCTAGCTGCTGGGCGCGGGCGACTCCAGGGGTGCCGTAGCACCAGGACGGCCGCGTCGGTCCGCTCATGGAGGGCTTCCCGGTGCGCAACTCCGCGACGGTGATCTTCTCCGGCCACCACGGTCCCGCAGGGCTTGCCTGCTGCCAGCAGTCGAGCCACGTGCAGATCCGGCGGATCGCCTCCGCGTGCCCCGGCACCCGAATGTCCTGCCGCAGGGCCAGGGCCAGTAGAGCTAAAGGGCCGGCGATGCCGTGCGCCATGCCGAAGTTGGCATGTCCGCCCTGCTCCGAACCTTCGCGGTCGGCGGGGTCTGCGCTCCACCAACCCGGTGCGAGTCGGCCCGCCTCGTCGTCGGTGTGCACCGGCTCGGTGAGCCGCACCAGGTACGCCAGCACCCGCCGGAGCAGATGTCCGTGCGGGGCGCGGCGCAGCAGGTGGGCTCCCAGGCCGGTCAGCCCGCGTACGAGGTCGAACTCCGACAGCGAGGGCCGGGTACGCGCCGCGAGGCGTGCCGTGGCACCGGCCAGACGGCGTTCCACCAGGTCATCGAGGGCATGATCAAGCGCGTCCAGGGCTGCTGGGTGGGCGTGTGGCATGGCCATGGTCAGCGCGTGGGTGACAGCGGGTGCGCCGAACCAGAGTCCGGCTCCGCTGCCGTTGTTCAGCGTGTCAGCGGTCGCGCATCGCAGCCATGCATGGACCGGTTCCCATGCACCGTGTTCTGTCTGCGCTCGCACCCCGTGCAGGAGTGCCACCCCGGCGGCACCTCGGGACAGCGACTGGGCGTACCAGCGGGTACTGCGTGGCCCGTAGTCGTCCGCTGCGAAATCCGGGGGCTGCGGCTCGGTCAGGGTGTTGGTGATGCATACGGCCATCGCCTCGGCCGCCCGTAGCAACGGTGTCCTCAGCGGTGTTTCGGTCACCGGGATGCTCCTTCGGCGCGAACCCGGCGGCGCACCGCCGCCAGCGCGACATGGCGTGCCAACCGATACGTGAGGTGTTCGGCGTCTTCGTCGGGGCCGAGAGCGCGAACGAAGTGCAGGTGTATCAGCGACGCGAGCACCGAGGCTGGGGTGAGCGGGCCGGCGACGGCGGACAGTTCGGCTGCGTACCGGGTTGCGGCCCTGGAGCGTTCCTGCCATGCATGCTGGATGGGCTCGGGAAGTTCGCTCGGGTCGAGGGTGACCGCTTGACGCAGCACATCTCGCTGGACCGGTGCCTGCCCAGTCTGCTCTGGGCGCGCCACCAGCCACTCGTATCCGTCGGTGCGGCTGCCGAGCATCGAGGCGGCCAGGTCGACCATGCTCAGGGCGGTCATTGCCTGCCGATCGATCCCAGACTCGGGCTGCGTTACCAGCTGTGCCAGGGCTGCGGTGGAGTCAGCGGCGAACAACTTCTCGGCCGCTGCCAGCGCGGTGCCGCAGCCGTACCGACCGGACTCGGGATGGTACGTGTCCAGGCTCCAATCGCCGGCAAGGCGCTGCTGTCGGAGCCCGGCGACCCACCGCCCGACCCGCACCGCCGCGTCGCCGTAGTCATCGGTGTGCAGCCGTAGTCGAAGATGCGGGGAGGGGCGTTGCATGCGCACGAACCACCACAGCGGCGGTTCGGGCCAGTCGGCGAACAGCGCGGGCAGCCCTCGCATCACCACCAGCTCCATCGTCGAAGGCTCGACAGCCACTGAAGCGGACAACAGGCCACCGGCACCCGGTATGACCGGCTCGGGAGGAGCGAGTGGCGGCCATGCGCCTCGCGCGGTTACCGCAGCCGGCGCGGCAGCGGGCGCAGCCGTCGAGGCGACTGGCACGACGATCTCGTGGGCGCGGCCGGAGAGCCAACCGAAGTCCTCCGGGCTCGCCGCGTCCACCACGGTTACCGGGCCGGGGTTGGCGTCCAGGTGGGCACGCAGCAGGGCACGATCCATGGACTGATCGAGGTGAAGCCGAAGCCGCTGGTCACCGTTGCCGACCTGCACCCATGCCGGCAGCCGCAGCCTCGTCCGCAGCGCCTCCCAGGCGGTCAACCATTCGTCATCGCCTGCGTTCGCATCGGGCAGGGCGGTCGGATCGACGCGCCACCGGGCCGCTGCCAGGAGGACGCGGCCGTACCTCAGCGCGGGTCGAAACGGCAAGCAGGAAGCCGCACCCCAGTCGAACGGTTTCAGTCGAGCGTCCGTGGCCCGCAGCAGCTCCAGGAGAAACCGGCCGAGCAGCGGCATCGTGTGGACGGCGGCGGCATGCGCCACTGTCGGCTCCACCACCCGCCGCCGCGACATCGACACCAGCACCAGCCGATCGCGTCCGGCGGTCACACCGAGGTCGTCGAGGCCAATCACATTCTCGGCCACGGGCCGGTGCTCGGCCAGGCTGACCAGCCACGGAAGTACCTGCCGGGAGTTGAGCACGTTCTGGGTGTGTAGCTTGCGCGGCGGGAAGCTCAGCTGCGCCCGCATGGCCCCGGCCACCGCGACAGGAAGGCGTGCGAACTCCCGGCACATCAACTCCCGGTCGGCGTAGGGCAGCCCGTCGAGGAAGCGCCCGCTCGTCGCCATCGCCGAGCGGCCCATGCCGGTCAGCGCGACAGTGAACCGTCCTTGTGCCAGTGCCTCCAGCGAGACCGCGCGGACCTCTGCCGAGATGTCGACGTGAGGGCTGGCAGGTCCGGTGGCTCTGCCAGTGCCGGCGAGCCATTCGACGGCCGTGTCATCGAGAACCACCTCACGAGCACCGTCGACCAACGCCTCCTGAGCCATCGCGAGCAGGCGCTCGTCACGGCCGGACAGCAGAGCCGCAGGCGCGTCGGCCACGGTGCCGAAGTGTTCTGGGTAGCCCATCCCGACGAGCGGATCTACCAGCTGAGCGAGCGGCACCACTGCCGTCATCCCGTAGCGGTCGACGAACCGGGCACGGTACGCACGCCACTCGGGACGCCCCGCCGGATCTGGCGTCAGCCGTCGAAGCACCTCCACTGATGCCGCGATCTCGGCGGCGACCTGCTCCGGCAGGGCGATCTGATCCGCGAGCTGAAGATCCACCGCGAGCGGCTGGGTGGCCGTTGCCACGCTGCGCATGTGGTCGGCGAGCCCACGAAGGTACGTCGCGCTCCCCGCGCTGGTACCACCTAGACGACAATGCAGCGAGCGCAGCTCGACCCGAAGGGCTCGCTGTCCCTCAGGATCACCGTCGAACACCGCATCGAGGGTGTCCAGGACATGCCTGATCGAGTCTGTGCACGTCGATGGTGGTCGGAGAGCGGAGATCAATACGCCGTGGTCCACCAGGCCGGCAACCATCGCGTCAGCGGACGCGCGTGGGAAGCTTGGAAACGCAGCAGCGACCGTCTCGACCAGCTCATCCCACGGCAATGGGGCACGGGCGAGTGACACCGCCAGCCGTACCGCTTCGGTGCTTCTCACCGACGTCGACTCCGCACTTGCAGAAGCGTGCGGCCGGCGCGCCACGACGATCCGAGGCCCGTTCACCAGCGCCAGGTTGTTCGCCTGCACAGGCAGACGGCGGCGCACGTCGGGCTCAGCTTCAAGGCGCGCAATCAGGGACGTGAGCCAACTCGCGTCCGGCCGTACCCGGATCGCCGGCTGCCCTGCCGGCACCACCGCAGCCACCGTGTCGAACCGCAGGGTCGCCACCCCCGAGAACAACCCGAAGGGCGTCGCACGCCGCTGCGCACGGACCAGGTACCGCGCCAGCGCCAGCGCCATCCGCCACCCTCGGTCCAAAGCAGCGCCTTCTGTGGCGAGGACCGCTTCTACGCGAGCAGCGAACTCAGGGCTGGCGGCCCAAACAGCCTCGGCCAGGCCGACCTTCCGCCACGTCGCTTGCAACCAGTCCGCGATACCGGAGGCGTCTCTCCGGTCCGGCCAAGGCGCTGGGCCGTCGGGCCATGAGTGAGCGGCAATGCGGATCGTCGCGGCATCGACCGAGCGAAACATGAATCCTCCTCCTTCCGTCACGAGGCGCTCCTCCGGGGACATGGCTGGATGTGGGGTGCCGGTTCCGGCAGGCATCGGGGGATCGCCTGCCGGAACCAGCGGGGGTGTTCGGTCAGCAGTCGCTGCCCTTCACGGTGTCGCAGCCGTCGTCCGTGTCGGCCAGCAGGGCGGCGGCGACCGGACCCTCCGTGACGATCTGCACGTCGAGCTCGAACGGGTCGTTGCTGACGGCGAGCAGGCTGTTCATTGCAACCTCCAATGGGACTGGGATGATGGGTGGGCAGGTAGCCCCCGCAGCTACCGGCACGTTGGCTGGCGGATCGATCCGCCTTTTCTGGAACGGCGTCCAAGGAGAACTCGCTACGTTCGGCCTGCCCGCCGCCACGCCCTCCCCGGCAGTGACAGCGGGCAGGAGCCTCAGGTACGCCGGACGAGCATCAGATCTTCCGGCGCAGCGCCGACACGGACGTAGGCCAACTCTCGGGCGAAGAGTGCACCCCACGCGGACTCGGGAACCCCATCGGCGGGAGCGAGACCGCGACTGTCGAGGGCCTCATAGGTCAGCCGCTCAGCGGTAGCTGCCTCGACCAGATTCATCCGGCATCCGCACGGTGAGCGGTAGCGGCGCCGTCCATCGGCGGATTCGAGCGGGCAGAGCGGCAGGCCGCACCCCTTACAGACCAGCAATCCCCACAATGGGTAGAGATGGTCGGGTAGATTCGTGCCCCCCACCATCGCGGCGAAGATCTTCATGGCGTGTAGCCGAGATCGACATTCCGGTCGGCCGCACCCGCACCCTTGCGGCACCGCCGGATGCGTCCGGTAGACGTCGATAGCAAGGTTGACCAGGCGCGAGCTATGCAGACTCGACACGAGCACGCCCGCCGTGGCACCTGCGCTTTGACCACTGCCTGGAGCCGGCCGCACCCCTTCGATGCCGCCGCAGGCCCCGGTAGCGTTGATGGCGATCAGCGTTGCGCTCGTGGCGTCCATGCCGCTCCTCCCGCACCTCGGACGTGGGAGTCCGCCGCGAACCTGTCGCCGCGTGACCCCACTCAAGCCGTAGACACATCGCTTGTGGTGATTCCACGATCGCGGTTCTTGCGTAGCCCCGGGAACACCGGCCAATGGGGAAAGTTAGGGGGAGACTTACCGGTCGCCGCGCGCTTGACCAGTGGTTTCCTTGCGGAAAGCATGATCGGCGCTGGCGGTGATCGGCAAAATAGGCGTTACGCTCTCGTCGCCGGCGTCCAGGCGGGATGGATCGCCGGGGCTATTCGCGTCTCTCGCCGGGGGTGTCGTTGATCAGTCCATATGTGCGTCGTCGCCGGCTCGCTACCGAACTCGTGCGGCTACGGGAGGAACACGGCTACTCCGCTGAGCGGCTTTGCAAAGAGACAAAGATCGCCAAGCAGAAGCTGAGCCGTTTGGAAAACGCGAGAGTCCGACCAGATCAAGACGAGATCATGCGAATCCTCGACCACTTTCGGGTTGACGAGCAGCGGTGGGAAGAGATCATGGCCATCGCTCGCGAGTCCCAGGAGAACGGCTGGTGGGAGAAGTTCCGCGTCGAGATGGGACCACGCCAGGCCCTCTACGCGGACCTGGAAGCCGGTGCAGAGCACATCGCCGAGTACCACATCACCCTGCTGCCGGGCTTGTTGCAGATCGCGGCGTACACCGAGGTACGCGCGGTGGCAGATCGCGCTGCCTACCCCCGCAGGTTCACAGTTGCGCGAGCGCTGGAAGCTCGAGCTGCCCGGCAACGGGTCCTTGACAGACCCGGCGGACCCACCTACGAAGTGATCATTGATGAGCTCGCAATCCGTCGGCACGCCGCACCGCCGGAGATCGTCCGCGCGCAGCTTGACCACCTGATCAACGTCGGTCACGAGAAGCAGAAGACCACGATCCGGGTATTGCGGCTGACCGCGCGAATCGCCGGCAACGCGGTACCCCGATCGTCGTACTTCAGCTACCGATACCCCGACCCGAGCGATCCGGTGGTCGTCGCGGTCGACACCATCACCAGCGACCTCGTCCTCACCGACCCGGACGAGGTTGCCAACTACGCCTCCTTGTACGAGCGCCTGCGTTCCGCGGCCCTCAGCCCCGCCGACAGCCTCGACTTCCTCGCCAGCGTGGCGGAGGAACTGCCCGACTACACCAGGAGATGACCATGCACCCCGAGAAGTTCACCAACTGGCGGAAGTCCAGCCGCTCCGGCGGTGGCGACAACTGCATCGAGGTCGCCTTCGCGCTCGACGGCACCGTGGGCATGCGGGACTCGAAGGACCGGACGGGACCAGTGCTGGGGTTCACCCGGGGTGAGTGGACGGCGTTCACCGACGGCATCCGTGACGGTGAGTTTGACGCATACTGAGCTGCTGCCTCGTCGGCGCGCCCGGCCTCCCGGGCGCGCCGCGACGACCTCAGCCGACATGAGTGTCACCGCTTGCACGCGCAGATCATGCTGGTCGGCGTAGTGCCCTGCCCGCCAATCTCGCGCCGGCTCAGAAGGGGGCCGGACGGCGATGCGAGCATGAGTGGGAGCTGCACGCTACTGTCGACTTGTCCTCCGTTCAGCGGATCGAGGCGAGTGTCTGCTCGATGTGTTCGAAGATGTCCGCGTCCGTCTCTTGCTGCCACTCCGGCATGTCTGACCAGTCGGCCACGTAGGAAGCCTTCGGGTTCGGAAAGTGTTTGAATATCTGCGCAACCCAGCACAGGGCAACGAAGCGTCCTTTCTGTTCACGGGTCAGCTTTGCCGTTGCGCCGTCGGCTGCCTCGATGAACTGGCGGACCTGCTCATACACTGCGGCGGCACTTTCCCTTTCCCATCCGGGCGTATCGTCCCAGGGGGTGACATAGCCCGGTTTGGGTTCGCCAGGGTAGTGCTTACGGACTCCCGCGATCCATGCCTCGCGGAATACGCGCCCCGATTCTTCGATCTGCACGCTGGTCCTCCCTCTGATCGTGTCAGCTCCCTGCCCTTATCAGGGCATTGATCTGGCTGTTGAGATGCCGCACGTGAGTGTCAGCAAGGAACGGCTGCAACTGGTGGTGTAGTCGGTTGAGTTTGGAGCTGACCACGCCCGAGCTACTTTGGCGGGCTGTATCGAGAGCGGCGCTGCCGTAGAGCACGATCTGGTGTACGTCGCTACGGTGAACTCCGACCAAGGCGAGGTCCGTCAGAACGGTTCCGCGTCGTCGCGTGGAGAGGCTTTGCGACAGAGCACCGGACAGCACCGGTTCGGCCAGGTCTGGGCGCCTCAACTCGACGTAGCAGGCTCCACGTTCCTCGGCGAGCCGGGAGCCGTTGAAGCGCAACCATCCGCCGTTGTGTACCTGGCCGTGCAGGTGGTTGACCTCTTCGGCTTGGTCGAGCGCCCGCCGGCATCCGCTGAGGTCGCCGAGGCCCGCGAGAGCCTGTGCCCGCACAGTGTGTGCCCAGTGCCGGGTCGACAGCGCGCTGTTGCCGTTCTGAGCCAGGCCGGCGGCAACGTCCAGCATCGGTGCGGCGTGCCGAAAGTCGCGCTCGTAGACGCTGATGAAGGCGTGACGGATCATCGCGCACGCCCAGAGGTCGTAGGCAGCGGCTTCTCGGGCCGCGGTCGCTGCCAGGGTGTAGCAGTGCGCGGCCTCGCTGTACGCGTTCGCGTCGAAGGCGACCTCGCCGGCGAGCTGGAGCAGGTCGGCGGTGACCCCGCAGAGCCTGCGGTGCACGAGTGTCGTGTGGGAGCGACGTAGGTTGGCCGTGAGTGTGGTCAGCTGACGGTTGACCAGCGGTGATACTGCTGCCTTGGACTCGGCCGAGCCGAAGGCCGCCCACAGCTGGGCGTTCAGCCCCTCGTACTCGTCGAGGGTCGCTGGGTCTAGTCGCCTCTTCCCGTCACTGGAGGATTCGATGCGCGCCAAGTCGAGCTGGCTGCCCGGGACGGGCGCGGCCAACAGCGCACCTGTCAGGCTCAGCAGGCGTAGCAACTCCCGGCGGTTCATGTCGCCAGTGTCCGTGATCTGCCTGCCGGTCGGCGACTCGCCAGGGTGATCATCCTTGGCAGCGAGCGGCTCACCCGGGAGCACCCGGTGGGCAACGGGGTCAGTATGGCGTTGGCCACGGGTGATGTAGAAGCCCAGGTCGGCGTCCCGCGATGCCTTCAGCACCGCCCGAAATGCCTCCCGGGTTGTGGGCTTGGGCCAGCGATGTTCTCCTCGCTCAAGCTTTCCAACGTGGTTGGCGTCCATGCTGGTTCTCGTGCCGTAGGTGCCCCACAGGTAGTTGTTGACCGCCTCGGCGACCTCCTGCCGGGACATCCGTCGGCCTGAACCGCTCGGGGACAAAAGTCGGCGGCGGGCGTCGCTGAGCAGGGTGTTCGGGCCATCTGGCGCACCCGACTTCGGTGCCAACCGATCACCGCCCGTCGAAACTCGCTGGTATTCCTGTCGGGCGGCCCTGCAAGATTGCTGCCACCCTCATCCCTGGTCTGCTGGACCTCGGCCTCCGTTCTGCCAAACGAGGCGGCCCGACGGTCCGGTTTGCCGGAATGCCACGCCAGCATGCCAGCGTAACTACCTGATCACAAGACGGACTACCAACGGAACGTCAGGCTGGTCTCGAACGGTGGCTGGTGGGGCGGAAGATCGTTCCACAAGACCTGTGCAAGCGGGTCTTCCGAAGTGCCTGCTGCGCATTGGGGCGCACCCTGCCGCTCGCGGTCGCTCGGGCCTGTCGTTATGGGGGCATGCCTGCCCGGACTGGCGATGCGACGCATCGCTGACCTGCACCCCGGGCGCGGCGAAAGACCGACGCCTGGGACACCAATGTCATCGTCGACGGGGCCCCCACGTTGCCGCACATGCTACGGCGGGTCGACACCGGGGACGACACGTTGGCTGAGCTAGAAGTCCTCGTCGGCTTCGACGACGACCTCGCCGGCGAACCCACCCGCGTGTCCAACCGCGTCCGGGGCCTGCTCACCCAGGTCCAGGTCCACCCCGCCCTGGAGCGACTTGACGCGGATTCTTGCGGCGACACACTGCCCGGCTCGCCGAGCGACTGATGGGTTACTCCGCCCGGCTCGACCTCGACACCGGTCAGTAACGACAGCCCTGACCGGTTTATGGGACTGCACTGTCGGGGTTGGGCGTGGAGCCTTCCTGGACTATCTTAAGCACGGCGTGCCGTCCCAAACCGGGGTGTCAACGCCGGTCCTGATCGGAACGACGCAGAGGCCGAGATCACCCTTAGGACGGCGCGCCGCTTGAGGACCAGGCTCAACGACCCACCACAGGTTCAGATCATCGCTCCTGTTCGGGCAAGCTTGGTGCCAGGAGATTAGAAACGTAACAGACGGGACTTTGCATGGCGGCGGGGTACACCGGGGGGCTCGAACTTACCTGGACGAATAAGGACAAGGCGCTCCTATCCACGGGGGACGGCAAGTACGACTACACGTTTGTCGATCGCGCCGACTACCGCGTTTCAGAGGTTCGGCTTTTGCATGAAGTGGAGCGCATCGAAGCGCAGCCCCGCGAGGGTCGGCCCGATGGGCTACCCGAGCCCACCACCGAAAATCTGCTCATTTCGGGCGACGCCATGCATGCTCTGGACATTCTCAACAAAGTCCCCGAGTACGCGGAGCGCTACCTTGGCAAGGTGAAGTTGGTGTACATCGATCCTCCGTTCAATACGAGGCAGGCGTTCGCCAACTACGACGACAACATCGAGCATTCCGTCTGGCTCACGATGCTTCGGGACCGGTTGAGGCAGATCAAGCCGCTCCTGTCTGACGATGGTTCGGTGTGGGTACATCTTGACGACGCCGAGGTACACCGCTGCCGTTCGGTGCTGGACGAAGAACTCGGTGCTGAGAACTTCCTTGCAGAGGTCGTGTGGCAGAAGGCCACATCGCCGCGGAACGACACCACGGGCTTTTCGGTCTCGCATGACAGCCTGTTGGTGTACCGCAAGACCGATCGCTGGGTCCCGAACCGATTGAAGCGGCTCGCATCCTCGAATACATCGCGCTACCGTTCCCGAGATGGTGACCCGGTGCCGTGGCGCGACGGCGACGCAACGGCAGGGAAGGCTGCTACCAACCACCCGATGGTTTATGGCATCCAGCACCCAGTCACCGGCGGGCTGATGTACCCGACCCCCGGTCGTTGCTGGGGGAAGGCGCAGTCTTGGTTCCTTGAGCAGATGAACGAGTACGCCAAGTACGAGCTGCGCGACATCGGTGACGAGGCTCGCCGAGCCACCATTTGCGGCACCACCCCGGATCGAGTAAAACCAGGTGTCCCGGCCATCATGCTTGCGGAGCCCTTGGAGGCCGCAGCAAAAGCAGCACGCGCCAGGCACGAGGCGGGAAACTGGCCCGAGTTGGTCTTCCTTGATCTCGACAAGGAGCGCATCCAGCGCAAGAAGCACCTGGCCGACGAGGGCCGCGTCCCGGAAACACTATGGTTCGCATCGGACGTCGGTGGCTCGCTGCGCGGCAAGAACCAAGTACGCGACTTGTTCCCGGACCTCCACGCCTTCGCCACGCCGAAGCCAGAGGAATTGCTCCAGCGGGTCATCCACATCGGCTCGAATCCGGGCGACATCGTGCTCGACTGTTACGGCGGCTCCGGAACAACCGCGGCAGTCGCACACAAGATGGGGCGCCGTTGGGTGACCGTCGAGCTTCTCTCAGCCACGGTCGCTACTTACACGAAACCACGGCTAGCACGGGTCGTGAGAGGCGAGGAGCCAGGCGGGATCACGACGTTGACCGAGCGTGTGGCAGACGCAGACCTACCGGCAGATATGACGCCAGATGAGGCGCAGGAGTTCAACCGCCTCCTGAGCAAGGTCGTGAAAGGTGTCGACCTCGATAGGGAAGCGATCAAAGCCCTTCGGGGCGCCACAAAGACCAAGAACCAGACCGCAACCATCTGGCACGGTGGTGGAGGATTTTCGCATCACGAAATCGGCCCATCGATGTTCGAGAGCATTGCCGACATCGTCGTTCTCGCTGAGTGGGCCACCCAAGGCGACCTCGCGCAGGCAATGTGCGCCCAGCTCGGCGTTCGTTACCGACCTGACGGGATCTTCGCCGGCAAGCGCGGTCGGGTTCGCTACGTAATCCTGGACGGCCTGGTAGGGCACGGCACGGTGGAGGCGATTCTTGACCAACTCCCCGAGAAAGAGATCGTTGAAGTCTGGGCGACGCAAATCGACCTAGACGCCGAAGAGGCGCTCCGCAAGTCGCGGAAGGGGTCACGGCTGACGAAGATCCCAGAGGCCGTGCTCGATACCTACCGGCGACGGGCTGCCAACACCTCTCCCTTCAACCGCCGCACTCAGGAACCGGAGGGAGCCGACTCATGAGCGGCATTAACATCAACAACGATCTCCTCGCCGAGATTGCCCACCGACTCGAATTGCGCGAGCCCAACCGGGCAGCGGTCGAGAGTGTCGCGGCGATGACTTCAATGCACTTTGATGTCGATGCGAAGGCCGCACCATTCGATTGCGTCGTCGACTCCGCCACCGGGGTTGGCAAGACCTATGTCATGGCCGGCCTCATCGAGTACTTTGCCGGGATTGAGACACCCGCTCGTAACTTCCTGCTCCTCGCCCCAGGCCGCACGATCCGCGACAAGAGCATTAAAAACTTCAGCCCGGGCCACCGCAAGTCCCTGGCTGGCGCGATGGAATCTGAGCCCTTTGTCATCACGGCCGACAACTTCCAGAGCCCGGCAACGCGCAAGGTGATGGAGGACAGCAGCCGCACGAAACTGTTTATTTTTACTGTCCAAGCCCTCACTTCGAAGACCGGTGAAGGGCGCGCCACTCACGAGTACCAAGAGTGGCTCGGTGGCTCCCTATTCAACTGGCTCAGTAGCATCGACGACCTGGTTATCCTCGCCGACGAGCACCATTGCTACCGCGGCCCAGCGTTCTCGAAGACCATCACCGACCTGCGACCCGAGCTCGTCGTCGGCCTGACGGCAACCCCTGCGAAGGCGGATGAGAACCTTGTTATCTACCGCTACCCCTTGGCTCGCGCGATCAAAGACCAACTAGTCAAGACGCCCGTCCTCGTTGCACGCAAGGACGACCGGAAGGACGACCACACCAAACTCCTCGACGGAGTTACTCTGCTCCGCTACAAGGAGCGGCTCGCCCACGCGCGGTGCGACGAAGAAGGCATTCCGCGCATCAACCCGGTCATGCTTGTCATCGCTCAAGACACCGCCGAAGCCGACCGTTACCAGGAGTTGTTTGACAGTGAGTCGTTCGACAACGGCGCCTGGATCGGCCGCACGCTGCTCGTCCACTCGAACCTGAAGGGTGACGACAAGGAAGAGGCCCTGGCCGCGCTGGAGGATGTAGAAGCCCCGAATTCACCCGTGCGGATCATCATCAGCGTTGGCATGCTTAAGGAAGGCTGGGACGTCAAGAACGTCTACGTCATTGCCTCCATGCGCGCCAGCGTGTCCTCGGTGCTGACTGAGCAGACCCTCGGGCGGGGTATGCGCCTCCCGTTCGGGGAGTACACCGGCGTCGAGATGCTCGACACTGTCGAGGTGCTCGCCCATGAGCGGTACGAGGCCCTGCTGGCCAAGCGGCAGGCGCTTAACGAGAAGTTCATTGACCACGCTGTACTCGCCGAGATCCGCCGCACCGCGGACGGCAAGCTTGTCGCTCGCAGGAAGGTCGTCGACGAAGAGGCCGACGTCATTTCCTCTGGCGATACTACTGCCGGCGACGCAGCGTACGCCGACGAGCAGACCGGTGCGCCGACGTCCGGCTCACTCGCGGCCGAGTTTGCGCCAGCGGGTGGAATCGTCGACCTAGAAAACCTGCTCGGCAAGGCCAAGGAGGCGGCAGAGGAGACCGAGTCCAAGGTGCGGAAGCACTACCCGCTCCTGGACCGCGCGGAGATTTCTATTCCGTACACGCAGAAGGTTCCCTCCAAAGCGGTGATCTCCCTCAATCAGATCCATGACGACGCACCCTTCACCGCGCTCGGCAAGGCACTCGCGACCGAGGCTGACACCGAATTGCGCCGGACACTGCTACGGCCTGATGAAGGCGGCACGATCCGCGGCGTACAAGCCGAGGCAAGGGTCGAAGCCCTTGCCCTTGGCATCCCCCTCGAAACCTCTCGTGGTGGTCTCGTGAAAGCCATCATGCGCGCCCCCAGCGTCCGCCCGGAAGCAGGAGAGGCACGCGCTGCACAACGTCTCGCCGATCTGCTCATCGAAGGTATGGGAACTGGCGCCCAAAAATACCTTTCCGCGTTCTGGGAGCGCGCGGCCCGCAGGCTCACCAACCTGGTTACGGACCAACTGAGGAAAGTCGCCAGCCAGGACATCGTGTTCTCTGATGAGGTGAGATTCCAGAGGCTGCAGAAAGAACGCCAGACCACCAAGGAACACCTTGGCGGGCATTCCGAACCGCACTCGAAGTCCGTTGCCTACAACGGTTGGACAAAGTGCCTCTACGAGTACGCCTGGTTCGATACTTCACCTGAGTACAAGGCCGCCCAAGCCCTCGACGAGGCCCCCAGCGTCATTGTATGGGCACGTCTCCACATTAAAGACCTGCCGATCACGTGGACGCAGGAGGGCCGGGAGTACAACCCCGACCTCGTCGCAATCGAGGAGGTCGACGGGCAACGAACGTGCTGGCTCATTGAGACCAAGATGAACAAGGAAGCCCACGCCGAAGACGTCCGTGCCAAGGCGAAGGCCGCCAAGACCTGGGCCAACACAGTCAACAACAGCGGCAAGGTTGACGGCAAGTGGCACTACATCCTCCTGACCGAAGATGACGTCAACGACGCCGGACTTGACTGGAAGCAGATGAAGGCCTTTGGCGCGCGATAAGTAACGCCCAGATGCCAAGCCCACAATTTATGGCCGTGGACCAGAGGGCTCAGCTTATGGCACGCCCCCGAGCAACATGCGATATCGGTAAGGCCGAGCGCCGGCGGAGCCGGACTGACGGGCGGAAGGGAGCAGGTCGTGGTGCAGGGGAGTGCCGAGGTCGTCGACGAGATTTTGAGGACCCTTGACCGAGAGCTACCGGACATCGCAGCGCAGATCCGGGAGGAGATTACCCGGGGGCGCATGGTGAAGGGGTCGAAGCTGCCCGAGAGTATCCGGCAGGATCGGCAAGATGCCCTCACGGCGCAGCGCCTCGGGCGCATCGGCAAGGACGAGCTTGCAGAAGTGCCGTACACCGACGACGAGA
Organism: Micromonospora sp. B11E3; assembly: GCF_039871625.1. Taxonomy (NCBI): domain Bacteria; kingdom Bacillati; phylum Actinomycetota; class Actinomycetes; order Micromonosporales; family Micromonosporaceae; genus Micromonospora; species Micromonospora sp. B11E3. The sequence continues at coordinate 170,081 of NZ_JBDPMC010000005.1, forward strand.
GCCTTGCCATACTCTGCGACACACTCCTCACGCTGGCGCACAGCTTGACAGCGAACCGGCGGGCGTTGCTCAGCTTGCTTGTCGATCATGGCATCCAGAGCGGTCACGTTACCTTCGCCCAGCCGGACGAGACGCAAACGGCTGAACCAAGCAGTCTGCAAGTCGAGGGTGAATCCGGACGAGCAGAGGTGATGTTCGGCCGCGTGAAGAGCCTTATCGAGCCGGCTCGTGAGGAGGTCAGTTCATGGCACTGACCAAAGAGGAACTTATCGCCGCAATCGAGGAGGCGATAGGCGCGCTGCGTACGGTATACACGGACGCGGCAAGGGAAGCTGATCTGTACGAGGCAGCCCTGCTCGCCGTCGCAACGGAGGCCGCTGAGGCTGCTGGAGGTGACTGCCTGATCACCAACGACGGCGTCTCGGCGGCCAGCAGCGCCGTCTTCCGCACGCAGCCCGGCAACCTGTACGCCGGAAGTTTCACGTACGTGCTGGCATCGTTCTCGGGAGGACGGCAGGTGGAAATTCACTTGGGCGTCTATGTCGCCGGGAAGTCCGGCGTCCTGCATGAGTGCGACGTGGCGGTTCTGGATCAGGAGGAAGCTGAACGTAGCCGCGTCGGATCTGTGCACCCGCGCAGTCGTAACCTCGTTGCGGCGGTGGAGGCAAAACACTACTCGGCATCGCCGAGGCTACGAGTTGGTAGGGAATTCATCGGCCTTGCCTCCGAGATGGGACCGGGCAAGTGCACACTCGCCTTCCCCGCACCTGGAGGCAGCAACATCATGCCGCTGCTCGCCAAGCACCCGGGCGAATGTTTCGACGAGCTGATTCCAGGTACTCCCCCAGCTGATCTGTTGCGTGGCCATATCACCCAGAAGATCAAAAACTGGATCAATCGTACGTAGGGTGTCGAATTTCCAGAGCTCGTCACCGTAGTCCTCACATCAACGTAGCCGCCGGAGATGAAGATCGACTCCGCGCCGTCGGTCCCATCACAGATCCCGCCCTGGAGCGGCCGGTGAATCTTCGATGGGTGTCAGAGCTGCCCGGCTGGCGAACGTCGTGCCTGCAGGGAAACTGGGATGTCGCCGTAGATGCGGTCGGCCATGGCGGCGTTCTAGGGCACCGGTACGACGCCGCGTCGTCCTCATCCAGTGGCTCGTCGATTGAGATGTTGACGGGGACGGTGTCCACCTGGGCAGCACCACAATCGGGCAGCGACCGGATGTTCGAGTAGGCGCGAACGGCGCCCCGGCATCGTGCCGGGGCGCCGTTCAAATGCTCATACAACGGTAAGCTGGGCTCCACAGTCAGCAGGTTGCCGTTCGTTGTTCCGCGAACCGGCGGAACATGGCCAGATCCTCCTCGACCACCGGCCGCAGCCGGATCGCGGTCTCACCCACGGCGTCGCCCCGTTCGATCGATGGACAGGGCGGGTGGCACCCGCCGCCGGCAACCCTACTGCCGCGCGAGCCCCTGACCGGGGCGCCGCCCGGCTGCCGTGCGAGGGGTGTGCCACAGGCATAGGGCCGTTCCTGGCCCGCGCACGGGGAGGCCCGGACCGCGGAGCGGTCCGGGCCTCCCCGGGTGGACGTAGGTCAGCTCAGGCGACCGCTGTCGCCGACCGTGCCGGCGGCGTACTCGGCACCGGGGGTGCCGAGCCGGCGGCCCTCGTCGATCGAGCCCCGCCAGGCGCCCGTCTCGACGCCCCGGTTCTCGATGTACGACTTGAACTTCTCCAGGTCCCGCTCGGCCTGCTTCTCGACGATGTGCAGCTTGTCACCGGCCTGCTCGACCAGGCCCTCGGGCTCGTACTCGAGGGAGAGCTTCACCATCGTGCGGTCGGTGGCCACGGGGTGGAAGTGGACGGCGCCCGCGTTGGTCGCGCCCTCCGTGGCCGCCCAGGCCACCTTGCGGTCCGGAACCTGCTCGAGGATCTTGGCGTCCCACTCGCGCTTCACGCCACCGATCTCGGCGACCCAGTGCATGCGCCGGTCATCGAGCTGGCGCACCTCCTTGACGCCGCCCATGAACCTCGGGAACTCCTCGAACTGCGTCCACTGGTTGTACGCGGTGCTGACCGGAACGTTCACCTCGACGGACTTCTCGACCCTGGTAGTCATGATCACTCCTTCGGGTTTCGGTCTTGGTGTTCTCGTTCGGGAACGCTTTCGCGTCCACCGGGAGTCCTACCCGGGCCCGGTGGCCCCAAACAGGTCCAACAGGGACGCCGGTCACACCGACGGTGTCGGTGGCGTGGCGGGGCGGTCAGAAGGCGCGGTACATGACGTGCAGCCCGACCCGTCCCCGGGTCGGGTGGGCGAACGCCCCGGGCACCGTGCCGACGATCTCGAACCCGTGCCGCCGGTACAGCTCCACCGCCGCGTGGTTCGTCTCGACCACCGCGTTGAACTGCATCCCGGCGTAGCCGCGCCCGCGCGCCCAGTCCAGCGCGTCCCGGCACAGGGCCGTGCCGACCCCGCGCCCGCGCGCGTCCGCCGCGACCATGAAACTCGCCGTGGAGACGTGCGAGCCGGGACCGGGCCGGTTGGTGCCCATCTTGGCCGTGCCGAGGACCCGGTCGCCCTCGACCGCCACGACGGTCCGCCCGGGCGGGCGTTCCACCCACATCCCGTACGCCTGCTCGGCGGTCATCGCCGGGTCGTACGGGAAGGTCTCCTCGGCCCGGACCACCTCGCTGATGATCGGCCAGACCTGGGCCCAGTCGGCCTCGGTGAACTCCCGGATCAGCACGGGGCGGACGCTAGCAGGGGCGGCCGGGCCGCGCCGAGCCGTTTTCCGGCCGTGGAAGACGACGAGCGGCCCGGGCCGACGCGCCGACCCGGGCCTCCGCTGGGTGGTCCGAGCGCGCTCAGCCGTCCTCGCGGTCCGGGTTCTCCAGCCGGAAGAAGTTGCTCTGCCGCCCGTCGGAGCGCTGCTCCTGGTAGATGAAGTTCAGCCGGCGGCGGTCGAAGGTGTCGAGCCACTCCTGCCAGCTGATCTCACGCAGCCGGTCCTCGCGGCCGCCCGCCGGGAAGTCGAGGCGCAGCACCCCGGGGTGCCCGTCGTGCTCGGTGCCGTCCACGGTGGCCGGCACGGCCCCGCGCGCCTCGGCCCACCGCCGGATCACCTCGTGGTCGGTGGTGACCAGGCTCCGCCCCGGGCGCTCCGGCTCGTCGTCGACGGAGGTGACCTCCTGGGAGTACCTCAGCGACCGGGAGCTGTGGCTGCCCGTGCGGACGCCACCGTCGGCGGACGCCTTCGAAGCGCCGCCGGTCGACGCCTTCGCCGAGCCGGCGCCCGTCGAGCCCTTCGCCGAGCCGCTGGCGGACTTCTTCGCCGAGCCGGCGGCGGACCGCTTGGCCGAGTCGCCCTTGGCGGGGGTGCGGTCGCGCATCGCCTTGACCAGGGCCTTGACCAGCTCGTCCTTGTGCATGTCGGCGGTGCCGGTGATGCCGCGCCGGCGCAGCCGGTCGCGGAGTTGGTCTACCTTGAGGCGGGCGATCTCGCTCTCGTTGACGTCGGGGGTGTTCGGGGTCTGGTTGCCCGGCGGGTTCGTGGTCGCGGTCGATCCGCCGCCGCGCCCCGAGCTGTTCTGCGTGGGCATCGAACGTCCATCCTTCCTCGACCCGGGTTTCCGGCTTCAGCTCTGGGCCGTCGCCGGTATCAGTACCCTGAGCCGCCGACCCAAACGTCCGCCGCGGCAGCCGCCTCAGCAGGTGGAATCAGGTATAGATGGACTCGACGTACCGCGGGCCGTAGTGGCGCTCCAGCTCCGCCAGGCTCTCCGGCGGCGCCTCCACCGTCTTGACCAGCCGCGCCCGGGACGGCAGGACGTCCGGCCGCCAGGTCTCCGGCTGCCACAGCTGCGAGCGCAGGAACGCCTTGGCGCAGTGGTAGAAGACCTGCTCGATCTCGACGACGATCGCGAGCACCGGGCGGTGACCCTGGACCACCATGTCGTCGAAGTAGGGCGCGTCCCGCACCAGGCGGGCCCGGCCGGTGATTCGCAGGGTGTCCGTCCGGCCCGGGACCAGGTAGATCAGGCCGACGTGCGGGTTGTCGAGGATGTTGCGGTAGCCGTCCGCCCGCCGGTTGCCGGGGCGCTCGGGGATCGCGATGGTCCGGTCGTCCAGGACCAGGGTGAAGCCCGGCGGGTCGCCCTTCGGGGAGACGTCGCAGGTGCCGTCCGCGCCGGCCGTAGCGATCAGGCAGAACGGCGAGGCCGCCAGCCACTGCCGGTCCAACTCGTGCAGGGCCGTCCGCTCCTTGTTCGCCGCGCGGGCCGTCGGCATCCCCAGCAGCTCGCGCAGCTCCTCGTGCGAGGTGATCTCCACCGTCACGTCATCCTCCCCCGACCGTTGACCTCGGTGGCGGCCTGCGGCGCCGACGCAGTAGGCCGCGTCCGCCCAGCCTAGGCGAGCGCGTCGCGCGCGAGGTTTGTCCACCGGTGCGCCGGGTACCGCCTCGACCGGCGCGTCGGAGAACCGACCAATGGAGGTCGCGATGGAGAGCCGACTCAAGGTGCTCGGTCACCCCGTGCACCCGATGCTGATCCCGTTCCCCGTCGGTCTGCTGGTCACCGCGGTGATCTTCGACGTCATCGATGCCCTCGGTGGCCCGAAGTTCCTCGGCGAGGTGGCGTACTGGAACATTCTGGTCGGCCTGATCGGCGGCCTGCTGGCCGCGGCGGCCGGGGCGTTCGACCTGCTCGCCATCCCCACCGGGACACGTGCCAAGCGGGTGGGGCTCAGCCACGCCGCCGCGAACCTGGCGGTGGTCCTGCTCTTCGCCGCCGTGTGGGTGGTTCGGCTCAACTCCGAGTACCGGACGGCCGGCGGCGCGCTGATCGCGATCGAGGTGGTCGCCCTGGCCATCCTCGGCGCGAGCGCCTGGCTCGGCGGGGAACTGGTCGACCGGCTCGGCGTCGGCGTCGACCGGGAGGCCAACCTCGACGCGCCCAGTTCACTGCGGCCCCCGGCGGCCCGCTGACGGATGGGAGACGTGCGAATGAGCGAACAGTCCAGCGGTGGCGGCGGCCTCGGCCGGGCCTGGCGCGGGCGGCAGCAGGGCTGGGACCCGATGGGTGAGCTGCACTCGCTGCGGTCCGAGCTGAGCCGGCTGGTCGGCGGCGGCCGGCCCGGCCCGCCCGAGGTGGAGCTGACGGAGACCGTCGAGGGCTGGGAGGCGATCGTACGGCTGCCCGGCGTCGCCCCGGAGGAGGTGGCCGTCGAGCTGGAGGAGCGTGAGCTGTGCGTCCGGGCCCGCTCGGAGGCGGAGGTCAACGCGGACCAGGGCATTCCCGGCGGCTTCACCACCCGCGGCTTCGAGTACCGGATCGACCTGCCGTCGCGGGTGGACCCCGAGCGCGTCGACGCGGTGATGGACCACGGACTGCTCCGCGTCTGGCTGCCCCGGGCGGCCCGCCCCGCGCCCCGCACCATCACCATCGGCCGCGCCGGCCACCGGACGGCGGCCGGCACCACCAGCCCCGCCGATCCGGCCGCCGACCGGGAACTGCACCGCCCGGACACGGCCGCCCGCGAGATCGACCGGCCGTAGCGCGTGGCCGTCGCGTCCCCGCTCGGCCCGGTCGGCGAACGCGTGCCCGAGGTCGCGCGCATCGCCGTGCTGCGCGCCAACGCGCTCGGCGACTTCATCTTCGTCCTGCCCGCGCTGGACGCGCTGCGCGCCGCGTACCCGGGGGCGGAGATCGTGCTGCTCGGCGCGCCGTGGCACGCGAAGCTCTGGCGCGACCGGCCCGGCCCGGTGGACCGCGTGCTGGTGGTGCCGCCGGCGCCCGGCATCCGGGGGCCCGACCCGGGGGAGCCCGAGCGACCGATGGTGGCGTTCCTGGCGGCCGCCCGCGAGGAACGCTTCGACGTGGCGCTGCAACTGCACGGCGGCGGCGGCAACTCCAACCCCCTCGTGGCGCGCCTGGGCGCCCGCGTCACCGCCGGGCTGCGGGCCGAGGACGCGCCGCCGCTGGACCGCTGGACCCGGTACGTCTACTACCAGCACGAGGTGCTGCGCTACCTGGAGGTGGCCGGCCTGATCGGGGCGCCCGCCACGACGATCGTCCCCACGCTGGCGGTCACCGACGCCGACCGGGCCGAGGCGGCACGGGTGCTCGGCGAGCCGGCGCGGCCCCGCGTGGCGCTGCACCCCGGGGCCACCGACACCCGGCGGCGCTGGCCGGCCGAGCGCTTCGCCGAGGTCGCCCGCGCCCTGGTCGGGGACGGGTACGAGGTGCTGGTCACCGGCACCCCGGCCGAGCGGGAGGTGGTGAACCGGGTGGTCGCGGCGGCCGGGGTGCCCGTCCGGCCGCAGGTCGGCACGCTCAGCCTCGGCGGGCTGGCCGCCTGCTACGCGGGCTGCGCGCTGGTGGTCTCCAACGACACCGGCCCGCTGCACCTGGCCGCCGCCGTCGGCGCGGCCACCGTGGGGATCTTCTGGGTCGGCAACATGATCAACACGGGGCACCCGCTGCGCGGCCGGCACCGCCCGATCGCCTCCTGGACGGTGCACTGCCCGGTCTGCGGGGTCGACTGCACCCCGGGGATCTACCCGCACCGCCCCGGCGACGGCGAGTGCCCGCACCGCGACTCGTTCGTCGGGGACGTGCCGGTGGTCGAGGTGGTCGAGGCGGCCCGCGAGCTGCTGGCCTGACGCGCACGCCGGCCGCGGCGCGTCCGACCGGCCTCACGCCGGCTGCGGCGCGTCCGACCGGCCTCACGCCGGCTGCGGCGCGTCCGACCGGCCTCACGCCGGCTGCGGCGCGTCCGACCGGCCTCACGCCGGCTGCGGCGCGTCCGACCGGCCTCACGCCGGCTGCGGCGC